>NZ_DBNGPQ010000158.1:0-69900 GCF_057122925.1 Umezawaea sp.
CGCAGCCGGTGGACGTCAGCCATCGGCCACCTCCAGGACGCCGTCCCGCACCGCCCGCTCGATGCTGTCGCGCAGCGCCAGGCAGGTCGCGATGAGCGCCGTGTCGCGCCCGGCGGCGGCGAACTCGGGGCAGCTCAGCGCGGCGTCCGACGTCCACTGCACGCTCGTGTGCCGGAGGCTGTGCTTCTTCACCAGCACTCGGTTGCCGCAGGCGAGGCACTCGACCGGGCGCAGACCGCCCTCCAGGAACTCGCGGCGCTCGGACACTAGGCGCCGTCCCCGCGGGCGATGTTGGCCGCGACTTCCCTCTCCCACACCTCGACGGCCCTGCTGGTGTCGACCTCGAACTCGAAGCGGCGCACCATGTCGTCGGTGACGTCCTCCACGTCGACGTAGAACTGGTCGTACCAGCGGCGCAGCTGGTAGACCGGCCCGTCCTCCTCGCACAGCAGGGGGTTGTCGATCCGCGACTTGTTCCGCCAGATCTCCACGTCCTGCAAGAAGCCCGCGCCGATGCCGCGCGCGAACTTGTGGGCGATCTTGTCGGCGTGCTCGTCGGTCAGGCCGGGCAGCTTCTTGACGATCGCCCCCCACTGGAGCAGGAACGAGTTCGCCGTCACCGGGTAGTGGCAGTTGATCAGGACCGTCTCGATGATCGTGCCCTGGTAGTCGTTCCACAGGTGGTCGATCATGTAGGACGGGCCGAAGTACGACGCCTCCGAGCGGACCACGGTGTCACCGGTGTAGTTCGTCCCGGCGCCCGTGACGTCAGGGCGCCCCCGCGTCGTCAGGTACTGCGTCGCCACGTGCCCTTCGAGCACGTTCTTGAAGTACGTGGGGAACGCGAAGTGGATGTAGAAGAAGTGCGCCATGTCCACGACGTTGTCGATGACCTCGCGGCAGTTGGCGCCCTCGATCAGCACCGAGTCCCAGGTCCAGTTGCTCCACTCGTCGCTGTAGGCGGCGTCGACGCGGGGGATCACGACGTCCTCCGGCGGCGGGTTGCCCTGCGGGTCGTTCCACACGAAGAGCTGCTTGTTCTGCTCCAGCGTGGTCCACGCCCTGGTCCGCGCGCGCAGCGGAACCCGCTTGGCGTAGGGGATGCCGACGCACCGGCCGCTGCCCGCCCAGCGCCAGTCGTGGAACGGGCAGGCGATGGCGTCGCCCTTCACGGTGCCCTGGCTGAGGTCGCCGCCCATGTGCCGGCAGTACGCGTCGAGCACGTTGAGCGCGCCGTCCTCGCCCTGGAACACCACGAGCTTGGTGCCGAACGCCTCCACGGCGTGCGGCTCGCCGTCGCGGAACCGCTCGGCGAGCCCCAGGCAGTGCCAGCCGCGCGCGAACCTCGTCGGCGGGGCCCCGGCGTCGATCGTCCGAACCGCGTCCTCTGTCATCGGGTCCCTCCACGGTGGTCGTCGGTGGTCGCCGCTGCGGCGATGTCCAGCGCTGCCAGGTAGCCGAAGGTCATCGCCGGACCGAGCGTGGCACCCGGCCCCGCGTAGGTGTGGCCCATCACCGAGGCGCTGGTGTTGCCCGCCGCGTACAGGCCGGGGATCGCCGTGCCGTCCTCGCGGAGCACCCGCGCGCGGGTGTCGGTGCGCAGGCCGCCCTTGGTGCCGAGGTCACCCGGCACGATCCGCACCGCGTGGAACGGCGGTCTCCGCAGCGGCGCCAAGCACGGGTTGGGGCGGTTGCGCGGGTCGCCGTAGTACCGGTCGTACGCGCTGTCGCCGCGGTGGAAGTCCTCGTCGCGCCCGGTGTCGGCCATCTCGTTGAACCGCAGCACGGTCTCCGCCAGCGCGTCGGCGGGCACGTCGATCAGCCGGGCCAGCTCCCGCACGGTGTCCGCGCGGTGCACCACGCCCGCCTCGTACCAGTGGCCGGGGAACGGCTGGCGCGGCGTGCGGCCCGCGAACGGGTAGCGGTCGCGGTAGCGCTGGTCCGCCACGAGCCACGTGGGCATGTTCCCCTCGTACATGGCGTTCACCGCGTCGACGTAGGGCGCCGCCTCGTTGACGAACCGCCGCCCGGCGCCGTTGACCAGCAGGCAGCCGGGCAGGGTGCGCTCGGACAGGCAGAAGTAGGGACCGCGGGGCAGCGGGACCGACGGTCCCCACCAGGCGTCGTCCATCAGCCCGACCGCGCCACCGGCCCGGACGCCCGCCTCGATGCCGTCGCCGGTGTTCTCCACGGCGCCCGAGGTCCACTCCGTGCCGATCGGCTCCCGCTGGTGCTCCTTGCGCATCCGCTCGTTGTGCTCGAACCCGCCCGCGGCCAGCAGCACCCCGTGCCGGGCGCGGACCAGTTCCCCGCCGCCGACCCTGACCCCCGTCACCCGGCCGTCCTCGGAGTGCAGGTCGACCAGCGGGGTGTTCAGCCGCACCGGCACGTCCGCGGTGAGCAGGCCGGCCCGCAGCCCGGCGGCGAGCGCCTGGCCCAGGGTGAGCAGCGTGCCGCGGCGGAACCGGCGGGTGAACACCCTGGCGGCGGTCAGCACCCCGCGCGGGTGGCGGGCGGCGAGCGTGAGCCACCGGTAGTCGGCGGCGGTCACCACGATCCCGGCGGGGGAGGGCAGGTAGGGGGCGTTGAGGTTGGCCCGTTCGGCGCCGAGCACGTCGGCGTCGAACGGCTTCGGCTCGATCGACCGGCCGAGCGGTCGCCCGCCCGGCGCCTCGGGGTAGTAGTCGGAGTAGCCGCGGACCCACTGGAACCTCAGCGGCGTGTGCTCGCGGACGAACGCCAGCATCTCCGGCCCGCGGTCGAGGTAGGTCCGCAGCAGGTCCTCCGGCACGTCGTCGCCGACGATGTGCCGGAGGTAGGCGGTCGCCCGCTCCGGGGTGTCGCTCGGGTCCGCCGCGCGCAGCACGGCGTTGTTCGGGATCCACAGGCCCCCGCCGGACCGCGCGGTCGACCCGCCGAAGCGCGGGGCCTTCTCCAGCACCACGGCGCGCAGGCCCCGGTGCGCGGCGCACAGCGCGGCCGTCATCCCCGCCGCGCCGCTGCCCACGACGACGACGTCGAACTCGGTGTCCTGGTCCACGGTGCCTCCACGGAGAGTCAGACTAGAACAGGTTATAGTTTCGCGGCGTCTTGGCGCTATGGTGGAACAGAGCGAACTGAGCCGCCGATCGAGAACGTGTTCCGGGGAGGGTGCGTGGACGTCAGCGCGGACGTGGTGGTCGTGGGCTTCGGCGCCGCGGGCGCCTGCGCCGCGATCGAGGCGGCCGGGGCGGGTGTGTCGGTCGTCGTGCTGGACCGGTTCGCCGGCGGCGGCGCGACGGCGTTGTCCGGCGGCGTGGTCTACGCCGGCGGCGGCACCCGGCAGCAGGTCGAGGCCGGGGTGCCCGACACCCCCGAGGGCATGTTCGACTACCTGCGCCACGAGGTGGGCGAAGCGGTGTCCGGCGAGACCCTCTGGCGGTTCTGCCGGGGCAGCGCGGACATGCTGACGTGGCTGGAGGCGCGGGGCGTGCCGTTCGACGCGAGCCTCTGCCCGTTCAAGACCTCCTACCCCACGAACGACTACTACCTCTACTACTCGGGCAGCGAGCAGGCGCGGCGCGACGTCGCCCCGCCAGCCCCGCGAGGCCACCGGACCAAGGGCAGGGGCACGTCCGGCGCGGTGTTCTTCGCCCGGCTGGCCGACTGCGCCCGCCGGTCCGGCGTGCGGGTGCTGCCGCAGACCGCCGCGCGGGAACTGGTCACCGACGGCGGCCGGGTCACCGGCGTCCGCTGCCGAGGGCTGTCCGGCGCGCCCCGGATCGCGCACCGGGTCCTGTCGCGGTTCGCCGTGAAGCCGGGCCTGTACTACCCGCCGCTCGGCCGCTCGCTGCACCGGCTGGCCGCCGCGCTGGAACGCCGCCACGGCCGGGATCTGCTGGTCCGCGCGCGCCGGGGCGTCGTCATCGCCGCGGGCGGGTTCGTGTTCGACCGCGAGTTGATGGACGAGCACGCCCCGGCGTACCGGAGAGGCCTGCCGCTGGGCACCCCCGGCGACGACGGCAGCGGCATCCGGCTCGGCACGTCCGTCGGCGGGACCACCGCCCGGATGGACCGGGTGACGGCGTGGCGGTTCATCACCCCGCCCAGCGCGCTGCGCAAGGGCGTCCTGGTCGGCCCGGACGGGCGGCGCGTGTGCGACGAGTCGCTCTACGGCGCGGCCGTCGGCGAGGCGATCATCACCGGCCACGGCGGCCGGGCGTGGCTGCTCGTCGACGACGGGGTCCTCGACGAGGCGCGCAGGCAGGTGCCGTGGCAGACGCTGTGGTTCCAGCGGTTGCAGGCCCGCTACCTGCTCTCGCGCGGACTCGTCACCGGGCTCACGCTCGACGAGGTCGCGGAGGCGGCCGGGATCGACGCGGCCGGGCTCCGGGCGACCGCCAAGGCCTACGGCGACGTGCCGGACGCCCTCGGCAAGGCCCCCGAACTGGTGCGCCCGCTGGTGCCGCCGTACTCGCTGATCGACGTCTCGATCCGGTCCCGCGTCGGGTACCCGTGCCCCGTGCTCACCCTCGGCGGGCTGGTGGTGGACGAGCGCACCGGCCGCGTGACCGGGGTGGAGGGCCTGTACGCGGCGGGCCGGTCGGCGGTCGGCGTGTGCTCCGAGTCCTACGTCAGCGGGCTCTCGCTCGCCGACTGCGTCTTCTCCGGCCGCCGGGCCGGGCTCCACGCGGCGGGGGAGGCCCCGTGCTGACGACCGACCAGAGGACCGCCGCGGCGGAACTGCTGCGGCAGGCCGAGCACGACCGCGTGCCGGTCAAGCCGCTGGCGCAGCTCTACCCCGACCTCGACGTGGTCGACGCCTACGAGATCCAGCTGGTCAACATCCGCCGCCGGGTCGACCGGGGCGCGGTGGTGGTCGGGCACAAGGTCGGCCTGTCGTCGCTCGCGATGCAGCGGATGATGGGCGTGGACGAGCCGGACTACGGCCACCTGCTCGACGACATGCGGCTGCACGAGGGCACGCCCGCGCGGGCGGCGGACTACTGCTACCCCCGCGTCGAGGTGGAGGTGGCGTTCCTGCTCGGCGCCGACCTGCCCGGCGAGGGCTGCACCGAGCAGGACGTGCTGGCCGCGACCGAGGCGGTCGCGCCGTCGATCGAGCTGATCGACAGCCGGATCGTCGACTGGCGCATCGGCCTGGTCGACACCATCGCCGACAACGCCTCGTCGGCGGGCTTCGTGCTCGGCGCCGACCGGGTCCCGCCGTCCGAGGTGGACCTCCGCACGATCGACGCCCGGCTGCGCAAGGGCGGAGAGGTGCTCGTCGAGGGCCGCAGCGACGCCGTGCTCGGCAACCCGGTGGTCGCCGTCGCCTGGCTCGCGGCCAAGGTCGCGGGCTTCGGCGTGCGGCTCAGGGCGGGCGACGTCGTGCTGCCCGGCTCCTGCACGCGCGCCGTCGACGTGCACGCGGGCGACTCCTTCCACGCCGAGTTCGACGGGCTCGGCACCGTCTCGCTGTCCTTCGGGTGAGCGTCCTGTCCGGTGAGGGGAACGACATGGGTTCGGCGAAGGCGACCGCGGCGATCGTCGGGTCGGGGAACATCGGCACCGACCTGCTGCACAAGCTCCTGCGCTCGCGGCGGATCGAGCCGCGCTGGATGGTGGGCGTCGACCCCGGGAGCGAGGGCCTGCGCCGCGCGGGGGAGCTGGGCCTGGAGGCCTCCGCGGAGGGCGTGGACTGGCTGCTGCGCCAGGACGAGCGTCCCGACGTCGTGTTCGAGGCGACGTCGGCCGCCGTGCACCGGGCGAACGCGCCGCGCTACGCCGAGGCGGGCATCCGGGCGGTCGACCTGACCCCCGCGGCGGTCGGGCCGCACGTCGTCCCGCAGGTCAACCTGCGCGCGCACCTGGACGCGCCGAACGTCAACCTGATCACCTGCGGCGGCCAGGCCACGATCCCGATCGTGCACGCGGTGTCCAGGGTCGTCCCCGTCGCCTACGCCGAGGTCGTCGCCAGCGTGGCCTCGGTGTCCGCCGGGCCCGGCACCAGGGCGAACATCGACGAGTTCACCCGCACCACCGGCCGGGGCATCGAGGAGGTCGGCGGGGCGACCAAGGGCAAGGCGATCATCGTGCTCAACCCCGCCGACCCGCCGATGATCATGCGCGACACGGTCTTCTGCGCCGTCCCGGCGGACGCCGACGAGGCCGCGGTCGCCGAGTCGATCACCCGGATGGTGGCGGACGTGGCGACCTACGTGCCCGGCTACCGGCTGCTGAACGAACCGCAGTTCGACCGGGTGCGGGCGGGGACCGGCGAGGTCCACCGCGTGTCGGTCTTCCTGGAGGTGGAGGGCGCGGGCGACTTCCTCCCGCCGTACTCGGGGAACCTCGACATCATGACCGCCGCCGCGACCAGGGTCGGCGAGGAACTCGTGCAGGCGCTCGCGACCGTCTCGGGAGGACAGTGATGCTGCGGTTGACCGACACGTCGTTGCGGGACGGCTCGCACCACAAGCGGCACCGGTTCACCACCGAGGAGGTCCGCTCGGTGGTGGCCGCGCTGGACGCGGCGGGCGTCCCGGTGATCGAGGTCGCGCACGGCGACGGCCTCGGCGGGTCCTCGTTCACCTACGGCTTCAGCCTCACCCCCGAGCAGGAGCTGATCGCCACGGCGGCGCGCACCGCGAAGCGGGCGAGGATCGCCGTGCTGATGCTGCCGGGCGTCGGCGTGAAGGACGACATCCTGGTCGCCAGGGACAACGGGGCCTCGATCTGCCGCATCGCCACCCACTGCACGGAGGCCGACATCTCGGTGCAGCACTTCGGCCTGGCCCGTGACCGGGGGCTGGAGACCGTGGGGTTCCTGATGATGGCGCACTCGCAGCCGCCGGAGGCGCTCGCCAAGCAGGCCAGGATCATGGCCGACGCCGGGTGCCAGTGCGTGTACGTGGTGGACTCCGCGGGCGCGCTGGTGCTCGAACAGGTCGCCGACCGGGTGTCGGCGCTGGTCGCGGAACTGGGCGACGACGCCCAGGTCGGCTTCCACGGCCACGAGAACCTCGGGCTGGGCGTCGCCAACTCGGTGATCGCGGCCCGCGCGGGCGCGGCGCAGATCGACGGCAGCGTCCGCCGGTTCGGGGCGGGGGCGGGCAACACGCCGCTGGAGGCGTTCGTCGGGGTGTGCGACAAGCTCGGGATCGCCACCGGTGTCGACTTCTTCGCGATCGTGGACGCGGCCGAGGACGTGGTGCGGCCCGCGATGCCCGAGGAGTGCCTGCTCGACCGCATGGCGCTGGTGATGGGGTACGCGGGCGTGTACTCCAGCTTCCTCAAGCACGCGTTCGTCCAGGCGGAGCGCTACCGGGTGTCCGGCGCGCAGATCCTCGTGCGCGCGGGCGAGCGCAAGCTCGTCGGCGGGCAGGAGGACCAGCTGATCGACATCGCGCTGGAGCTGCGGCGCGAGCAGGTGTGACGTTCGTCGACAGAAACGAGAACGTGTTCTAGTCTGGCTCGTGCCGGAGAACGGGAGTTGCGATGAGCGACCAGGTCGGCCACGAGGTCCTGGCCAAGGTGCGGGAGCTGCTGCCCGTCCTGCGCGACCGGGCGCAGGAGGCCGAAGACCTCCGCCGGGTGCCCGAGGAGTCCGTGAAGTCGTTGCAGGAGATCGGCTTCTTCAAGCTGCTGCAACCCGTTCGCCACGGCGGGGCCGAGGCGCACCCGCTCACCTTCTACACCGCCGTCAAGCTGATCGCGAGCGCCTGCGGCTCGACGGGCTGGGTCGCCTCGGTCCTCGGCGTGCACCCGTGGCACGTCGGCCTGTTCGCAGACCGGGCGCAGCAGGACGTCTGGGCCGACGACCGCGACACCCGCATCTCCTCGTCCTACGCGCCGGTGGGCCGGGCGACCCCGGTCGACGGCGGGTTCCGGTTCACCGGCCGGTGGAGCTTCTCCTCCGGCTGCGACCACGCGACGTGGGTGCTGCTCGGCGGGCTGGTGATGGGCGAGGACGGCAAACCGGTCGACTTCCGCACGTTCCTGCTGCCGATCGCCGACTACCGGATCGACGACGTCTGGGACACCGTGGGGCTGCGCGGCACCGGCAGCAACGACATCGTCGTCGAGGACGTGTTCGTGCCCGAGCACCGCACGCTGAGCATGGGCCACACCGCGAAGTGCGTGTGCCCCGGCCAGGAGGTGAACACCGGCCCGCTGTTCCGGATGCCGTACGGCACCGTGCACCCGTACGCGATCACCGCGCCGATGATCGGGATGGCGCTGGGCGCGTACGAGGCCCACGTCGGCGCCACCCGCGACCGCATCCGCGCCTCCTACCTCGGTGAGAAGTCCTCGGAGGACCCGTTCGCCCAGGTGCGGATCGCCAGCGCCGCCAACGACATCGACGCCGCGTGGCTCCAGCTTGAGCGCAACGTCACCGAGGAGATGGCGCTGGCCGAGACCCGCACCAGGATCCCGGTGGAACTGCGGCTGCGGGCGAGGCGGGACCAGGTGTGCGGCAGCGCGCGGGCCGTCGCCGCGATCGACCGGCTCTTCGAGAGCGCGGGAGGCAAGGCCATCGGCACCGGTCAGCGGATCCCGAGGTTCTGGCGCGACGCCCACGCCGCCAGGGTGCACGCGGCCAACGACCCGGAGCGCGCGCTCGTCCTGTACGGCAAGGGCGAACTCGGCATCCCCGTCCGCGACGGGCTCTTCTGAGGTGGGGGACGACGTGACAGCGCTCGGTTTCGAGGCCACCAGCCGCTACGCGGACGTGGGCGGCCTGCGGCTGCACTACCACGAGGCGGGCTCCGAGCACGGCACGACCGTGGTGCTGCTGCACGGCGGCGGACCCGGCGCGTCGGCGTGGAGCAACTTCCGCCGCACGATCCCGGTGTTCGCCAAGACCTTCCGGGTGCTCGCGGTCGACCAGCCGGGGTTCGGCCTCTCGGACAAGCCGACCGAGCACGACCAGTACTTCACCCACAGCGCGCGGGCGCTGCGCGGCCTGGTCGACGCGCTCGGCGTGGACAGGGCGCACCTGCTCGGCAACTCGCTCGGCGGGGGAGCGGCGGTGCGGTTCGCGCTGGACCACCCGGACCGGGCGGGGCGGCTGGTCCTCATGGGACCGGGTGGGCTGAGCGTGAACGTGTTCTCACCCGACCCGACCGAGGGGGTGCGCGAGCTCGGCCGGTTCGGCGCGAAGCCGGGGCCCAGCAGGGAGAAGCTGGAGGCGTTCCTGCGCACGATGGTCTACGACCGGTCGCTCATCACCGAGGAGCTGATCGAGGAGCGCTACGCGTCGGCGAGCACCCCGGAGTCGTTGCGCGCCATGGCCGCGATGGGCGCCTCGTTCAGCCGTCCCGACTCCTTCGAGCAGGGGATGCTGTGGCGGGAGGCCTACCGGCTGCGCCAGCGGGTGCTGCTGGTGTGGGGCCGGGAGGACAGGGTCAACCCGCTCGACGGGGCGCTGCTGGCGCTGAAGCTCATCCCGCGCGCCCAGCTGCACGTGTTCGGCCGGTGCGGCCACTGGGCCCAGATCGAGAAGTTCGACGAGTTCAACCGGCTCGCGATCGACTTCCTCACGGACGGGGAGTGACAGGCATGGGAATCCGTTCGCTCGGCTACCTCCGCATCGAGGCCACCGACATGGACCGGTGGCGCGAGTTCGGGCTCAAGGTGCTCGGCATGGTGGAGGGGAAGGGCGCCGACCCGGCCGCGCTGTACCTGAGGATGGACGACTTCCCGGCCCGGCTGGTGGTCTTCCCCGGCGAGCACGACCGGCTGGCCCAGTCCGGCTGGGAGGTCGCGAACGAGGCCGAGCTGGTCGAGGTCGGCGAGCGGCTGGCCGCCGCCGGGGTGACGGTGAAGGAGGGTGACGACGCCGACCTGGCCGACCGCCGCGTGACCGGCCTGATCCGGTTCGACGACCCGTCGGGCAACACCCTGGAGGTCTTCCACGGGGCTGCGCTCCAGCACCGCAGGGTCGTCAGCCCGTACGGCCACCGCTTCGTGACCGAGGAGCAGGGGCTCGGGCACGTCGTGCTCTCGACCCACGACGACGCGGCGGCGCTCGCGTTCTACCGCGACGTGCTCGGCTTCCGGCTGCGCGACTCGATGCGCCTGCCGCCGCGGTTCGTCGGCCGCCCGGCCGACGGGCCGCCCGCGTGGCTGCGGTTCTTCGGCTGCAACTCCCGCCACCACAGCCTCGCGTTCCTGCCGATGCCGACACCGAGCGGGATCGTGCACCTGATGGTCGAGGTGGCCGAGACCGACGACGTCGGTCTGGCGCTCGACCGCGCGCTGCGCAGGAAGGTGCCGCTGTCGGCGACGCTGGGCAGGCACGTGAACGACCTGATGCTGTCGTTCTACATGAAGTCGCCCGGCGGCTTCGACATCGAGTTCGGCACCGAGGGCAGGCAGGTGTCCGACGAGGACTGGATCGCGCGGGAGAGCACGGCGGTCAGCCTGTGGGGCCACGACTTCGGCGTCGGTGCGCGGGGGTGACCGTCCGCAGCGGGTTCGACGCGGCCCGGTTCCGCACCGTGCTGGGCCACTTCTGCACCGGCGTCACGGTCGTGACCGGTGTGGACGGTGAGCGCCCCGTGGGGTTCGCCTGCCAGGCGTTCGCCGCGCTGTCCCTAGACCCGCCGCTGGTCCTGTTCTGCCCGGCCAGGTCCTCGCGGAGCTGGCCGGTCATCGAACGGGCGGGCCACTTCTGCGTGAACGTGCTGGCCGAGGGCCAGCGGGCGGTGTCGACCGTGTTCGGCACCGCGGGAGCGGACAAGTTCGACGCCGTGGGCTGGACCCCGTCCTCGACCGGCGCCCCCGTGCTGGACGGGGCGCTGACCTGGGTCGACTGCACGGTGGAGGCCGTGCACGAGGCGGGTGACCACCACGTCGTCGTGGGCCGCGTCGTCGACCTCGGCGAGCACCGCGACGAACGCCCGCTGCTGTTCTTCCGGGGCCGCTACGCCGCCACCAGCACCAGCCCGCCGGACGACCGGGGCTGGACGGGCGAGGTGCTCGACGACCTCCTCACCTGGCCCCGCCAGTCGGACTGGATCTAGCGGCGCGAGAACACCCGCGGTGCCAGCCGGGCCACGTGCTCGGCCGGGTCGCCGAACAGCCGCGCGCTCCCGTGGGCCCGCTTGAAGTACAGGTGCGCGTCGTGCTCCCACGTGATCGCGATGCCGCCGTGCAGCTGGATCATCTCGGCCGCCACCCGGCACACCGCCTCGGAGCAGTGCACCTTGGCGACGGCCGCCGACACCGGGTCGTCGGCGGCGGCCTCCGCCGCCGACCGCGCGGTCTCCACGAGGACGTGCAGGTCGGCCATCCGGTGCTTGAGGGCCTGGAAGCTCCCGATCGGCCTGCCGAACTGGACGCGCGTGCGGGTGTGCTCCACCGTCAGCTCCAGTGCGCGCGCGGCGGTGCCGACCTGTTCCGCGCAGAGCGCCGCGCAGGCCACGTCGCGGACGCGCGGCAGCGCCGCCGGGCCGAGGCGGCGGCCGACGGCGCCGGTCAGCGCGACCGTGGCGAGGCGGCGGGTCGGGTCCACCGCGGGCACGGCGGTGCGCTCGACCCCGGCGCCCGCCGGGTCGACCTCCCACAGCGTGATCCCGTCGGACCCGCGCGCCGCCACGAGCAGCACGTCCGCCAGGTCGCCGTCGAGCACGTGGTGCGCCGTGCCGTCCAGCGTGTCCGACGCCGTCACGGCCACGGCGTCGGGGTCCCACCGGCCGTCGGCGCCCGTCCAGGCGAGCGCGGCGATCGTGGTCCCCGCCGCGATCCCCGGCAGCAGCCGCCCGCACGCCTCGTCGTCGCCGCACGCCAGCAACGCCCGCGCGGCCACCACCGCCGACCCGAGCAGCGGCGCGGGGGTCAGCGTGCGCCCCAGCTCCTCCAGCACGACGTGCGACTCCGCCTGCCCGGCGCCGAGCCCGCCGTAGACCTCGGGAACGGCCAGCCCCGCGACCCCGACCTCCCCGCACAGCCTCGCCCACAGGGCGGCGTCGTACCCGCGCGGCGACGCCATCGCCGCGCGCACGTCGGAGTGCTTGGCCAGCAGGCCGCGCACGGAGTCGCGCAGCGCGCGCAGCTCGGCGGTCACAGCGCCTCCAGGACGCGGTCGCGGTGCGTGGACGGGGTGCCCCAGGCTCCGACCAGCGCGCGGGTCTTCGCCAGCCACCGGGACAGGTCGTGCTCGGCGGTGTAGCCGATGGCGCCGTGCACCTGGAGGGCGGTGCGCGCGGCCCGGTAGGCGGCGTCGCCCGCGGCGACCTTGGCCGCCGACACGTCCCGGCCGGTGAGGGTGACCGCCGCGCCGTGCACCAGCGGCCGGGCCAGCTCCAGGCCGATCAGGACGTCCGCGAGCTGGTGCTTGACCGCCTGGAACCCGCCGATCGGCCTGCCGAACTGGGTGCGCTGCCGGGCGTGCGCGGTCGCCATCTCCAGCATCGCCCGCCCGAGCCCGAGGAGCTGGGCGGCGCACGCCAGCACGCCGAGGTCGAACGCCCGCGCCGCCCGCGCGGTCGTGCCGAGCACCGGTCCGCCGACGAGGTCGACCAGCCGCCGCGTCGGGTCCACCGAGGTCAGCTCCGCGACGGCCTCGGCCGACCGCAGCGCCTCGCCGTCGAGCAGGAAGTACAGCTCGGCCTCGTGCGCGTGCGGGACGTGCGGCGGGATCGCCACCGACGCGGTGAGCTTCCCGGTCGCCAGCTCCGGCAGCCAGCGGTCCTCGCCGACGTCGGCCAGCAGCGTCGGCACCACGACGACCGACTCCACCAGCGGGCCGGGCACGGCGTGGTGGCCGAGTTCCTCGAACGCGACCACGAGGTCCACCGCGTCGGCCGCCACCCCGCCGAGCCGCTCCGGCACGGCCAGCGCCGTGACGCCCAGCTCGGGCAGGTCGAGGCGGCCCGCCGCCAGCGATCCGTGCAGGGACGCGCCGAACTCGACCTGCTCGGTGGACAGCGCGAACCTCATCGGTCACCCCTCGGCAGGCCCAGCAGCCGTTCCGCCACCACGTCGCGCTGGATCTCGTTGGTCCCGGCGTAGATCGGGCCCGCCAGCGAGAACAGGTAGCCGTCCAGCCACTCGCCCCCCACCTCGCCGCGCGGGCCGAGCAGGTCCAGCGCCGTCTCGTGCAGCGCCACGTCCAGCTCCGACCAGAACACCTTGGTGACGCTGGACTCCGGGCCGAGCGCACCGCCCTCCGCGAGCCGGGTCACGGTGCCGAACGTGTGCAGCCGGTAGGCCTGCGCGCCGATCCAGGCGTCGACCACCCGGTCCCGCAGCGCCCGGTCGGGAGCGGTCCGCCACAGGCCGACGAGCCTGCGCGCCGCCGCCAGGAACCGGCCGGGGCTGCGCAGCGACAGGCCCCGCTCGCTGCTCGCGGTGCTCATGGCCACCCGCCACCCGTCGCCGACCTCGCCGAGCACGTCGCGGTCCGGCACGAACACGTCGTCGAGGAAGATCTCCGCGAACCCGGGCTCGCCGTCGAGCTGCGCGATCGGCCGCACGGTCACGCCGTCCGCCCGCAGGTCGAACAGCAGGTAGGTCAGCCCGCGGTGGCGCGGCGCGTCCCGGTCGGTCCGGAACAGCCCGAACCCCCTGTCGGCGAACGCCGCCCGTGAGCTCCAGGTCTTCTGCCCCCGCAGCAGCCAGCCGCCGTCGGTGCGCACGGCGCGGCTGCGGATCGCCGCGAGGTCGCTGCCCGCCTCCGGCTCCGACCACGCCTGCGCCCACACCTCGTCCGCCCGCGCCATCGGGGGCAGCAGCCGCGCGCACTGCTCGGGCGTCCCGTGGGTGAACAGCGTCGGCGCGAGCAGGAAGATCCCGTTCTGGCCGACCCGGCCGGGCGCCCCCGCGGCGTGGTACTCCTCCTCGAACACCACCCACCGCAGCAGCGACGCGCCCCGACCGCCGAACTCCTCCGGCCACGACACGACGGACAGCCGCGCGTCGGCCAGCTCGCGCTCCCACTCGCGGTGCTGCGCGAACCCGGCCTCGGTGTCCATCGAGGACAGCCGCCGCACGTGCTCCGCGAGCCACGCGCGCACCTCCTCGCGGAACTCCAGCGTCCCGTCGTCCAGGTCGAGGTCCACCGCTCAGCTCCCCGCCCTCTTCATGGCGCGGGCGTCCATGCCCGCCAACGAGTCCGCCCCGACCTCGGCGTTGTGGGCGTGGGCGAAGTGGTGGAGCCCGAACACCGAGTCCATGCCCGCGCGCATCCCCATCAGGTCCTCGGACTGGTTGACCGCGCGCTTGGCCAGCGCCAGCCCGAACCGCGGCATCGTGGCGATCCGCTCGGCCAGCCGGTGCGTCTCCGCCTCCAGGTCGGCGCGCGGCACCACCCGGCTGACCATGCCCCACTCCCGCGCGCGGTGGGCGTCGAACCGGTCGCCGGTGAACAGCACCTCCTTGGCCGCGCGCGGCCCGAGCACCCACGGGTGCGCGAAGTACTCGACGCCGGGGATCCCCATGCGCACCACGGGATCGGCGAAGAACGCGTCCTCGGACGCCACGACCAGGTCGCACACCCACGCCAGCATCAGCCCGCCCGCGACGCACGCGCCCTGCACCATCGCGATGGTGGGCTTCGGGATCTCCCGCCACCGGCGGCACATCCCGAGGTACACCTCCATCTCCCTGGCGTAGCGCAGGTCCCCGCCCCGCTTGCCCACGTGGTCCCACCACAGCACGGACTTCCGCTCGAACGAGGTGTCCACGTCCCGCCCCGGCGAGCCGATGTCGTGCCCCGCCGAGAAGTGCTCGCCCGCACCGGCCAGCACGACCACCGACACCTCGTCGTCGTCGACGGCGCGGGTGAACGCGGCGTCGAGCGCGTAGGTCATCGCGGAGTTCTGCGCGTTGCGGTACTCCGGCCGGTTCATGGTCACGACGGCGACGGCGCCGCGCCGCTCGTACTGGACGACGGTCATGCGTCCTCCTCGCGCAGCAGGTGCTTGACGACCTTGCCCCCGGCGTTGCGGGGCAGGCTCGGCGGGAACTCGACGAGCCTGGGGACCTTGTAGTTCGCCAGCCGCTCGCGGCAGAACCCGATGACGGCCTCGGCGGTCAGGGTGTGGTCCGGAGCGGTGACGACGTGCGCCACGCCGACCTCGCCGAGGCGGGCGTCGGGCACGCCGACGACGGCGGACTCCGCCACCCCCGGCAGCCGCGCCAGCACCTGCTCCACCTCGGCGGGGTAGACGTTGAACCCGCCGCAGATGTACATGTCCTTGAGCCGGTCGGTGATCGAGAGGTACCCGCGCTCGTCGATCCGGCCGACGTCCCCGGTGTGCAGCCACCCGTCGGGGTCCACGGCCGCGGCGGTCGACTCCGGGTCGTCGAGGTAGCCGAGCATGACGTTCGGCCCGCGCAGCAGGACCTCGTCCCGGTCGCCCAGACGGAGTTCGAAGCCCGCGGCGGGCGCGCCGCAGGTCCGCGCGACGGTCTCGGCGTCGTCGCTCGGCAGGCACATCGTCGCCACGACGGCCTCGGTCAGGCCGTAGGCCGTGAGCACCGACGAGAAGCTGAGCTCCCGCTGCATCCGCTCGACCAGCGCGACGGGCACCACCGCCGCGCCGGTCACGGCCAGGCGCAGGCTGGACAGGTCGCGCTCGGCGCGGCCGGGGTGGTCGAGGACGGCCTGGTAGATCGTCGGCGGTCCCGGTAGGACCGTGACGCGCTCCTGGTCGACGAGCCGCATCGACTCGTCGACGTCGAACACCCGCTGCGGCACGATGGCCGCGCCGCGCAGCAGGCACGCCAGGATCCCGGCCTTGTAGCCGAAGCTGTTGAAGAACGGGTTGACCACCAGGTAGCGGTCGGACCGGCTGAGGTCGCCGCGTTCGGCCCACGCGTCGGCGACGCCGATCGACTGCCGGTGGGCGCTCATGGCCCCCTTGCTCCGCCCGGTCGTGCCGGACGTGAACAGGATGTCGGCGACCTGGTCCGGGGTGACCGCGTTCGCGCGTTCCAGGACGACCTCCACCGGCACGTCCTCGGAGACCCGGTCGAGGTCGGCCCACTCCACCACGCCGTCCGCGCGGGGTTCGGCGGTGATCGGGATCCGCACGACGACCTCCGGCAGGTCCCGGTCGGCGGCGCGGAGCCGGGCGAGCCGGTCGACGTCGAGGAACGTTCCCACGACGACGAGGGCGCGGGCCTGGCTCCGGTGCAGCACGTCGAGCGTTTCCGCCGCGGTGAAACGGGTGTTGACCGGCACCAGCACCGCGCCCGCGTGCAGCGCCCCGAGCGCGGCGACGACCCAGTGGTGGGTGTTGGGGGAGCACAGCGCGACCCGGTCGCCCGCGTCGACGCCGAGTGCGACGAACGCCCGCGCGACCGTGCGGACCCGTTCGCGCAGTTCGGTCCACGAGAGCCGGACGTCCCCGTCCACCACCGCGTCCGCTCCGCCGAAGCGCAGCGCGGCCGCGTCCAGCGCGGCGGGGATCGTGTGCTTGCCGAGTTCGAGGTTCATCACGACCTCCAAAGCAAGTGCTTGGTAGGGTAGCCTACGCAGGAAGCCGACCACTTGGCCAGACGCCGGAGGTGCTCGTGCGGGACGAGGCCTTTCGCCGCGAGGTGCGGGACTGGTTGTCCGCCAACCTGTCCGGCGAGTTCGAGGGGCTGCGCGGCCTCGGTGGACCGGGGCGCGAGCACGAGGAGTTCGACCGGCGCATCGCGTGGGACCGGCACCTGGCCGCCGCGGGCTGGACGTGCCTCGGCTGGCCGGTCGAGCACGGCGGCAGGGCCCTTCCCCTGCACCGGCAGGTGGTGTTCCACGAGGAGTACGCCCGGTCGGGCGCGCCCGCTCGGGTGAGCCACATCGGCGAGGAGCTGCTCGGCCCCACGGTGATCGCCTTCGGCACCCCCGAGCAGCGGCGGCGGTTCCTGCCGCCGATCGCGCGGGTCGAGGAGCTCTGGTGCCAGGGCTACTCCGAGCCGGGAGCGGGCTCGGACCTCGCCTCCGTCAGCACGAGCGCGGTGCTCGACGGCGACGAGTGGGTGGTCACCGGCCAGAAGGTGTGGACGTCGCTGGCGCACGTGGCCGACTGGTGCTTCGCCCTGGTGCGCACGGAACCGGGGTCCGAGCGGCACCGGGGGCTGTCCTACCTGCTCGTGCCGATGCGCCAGGCGGGCGTGGAGGTGCGGCCGATCCGGCAGCTCACCGGCACGTCCGAGTTCAACGAGGTGTTCTTCGACGGGGCCCGCACGGCGAGGGAGAACGTCGTCGGGGAGGTCGGCGACGGGTGGCGGATCGCCGTGGCCACCCTGGGTTTCGAACGCGGCGTCGCGACGCTGGGCCAGCAGGTCGGCTTCCGCCGCCAGCTCGACGGGATCGCCGAGCTGGCCGGGCCCGACTGCGACCCGGTGCTGCGCGACCGGCTGACGAGGGCGTGGATCGGGCTGCACGTCATGCGCTCGCACGCCCTCCGCACGCTGGAGGGGCCGCCCGGTCCGGAGTCGTCGGTGGCGAAGCTGTTCTGGGCCGGGTGGCACCGCTCGCTCGGCGAACTGGCGATGGACGTGCTCGGCGCCCGCTCGATGGTCGCCCCCGGCGGCCTGGACGAGTGGCAGCGGCTGTTCCTGTTCAGCCGGGCGGACACGATCTACGGCGGGTCGGACGAGGTCCAGCGCGACGTCGTCGCCGAGCGGATCCTCGGCCTGCCCAGGGAGGCGCGCCCGTGACGCCCGTCCGCCCGCCCGGCCACGCCCTGCTCGCGGACAAGGTCGTCGTCGTGACGGCCGCGGCGGGCACCGGCATCGGCTCGGCCACCGCCGAGCGCTGCCTGGACGAGGGCGCGACCGTGGTGGTCAGCGACTGGCACGAGCGGCGCCTCGGCGAGACCCGCGACCGGCTGGCGGCCGAGCACGGCGACCGGGTCTGGTCCGCGGTCTGCGACGTCACCGACGAGGGCCAGGTCCGAGCGCTGGTCGCGGGCGCGGTGGAGCGGTACGGCCGGATCGACGTGATGGTCAACAACGCCGGGCTCGGCGGCGAGAAGTCCGTGCTGGACATGACCGACGACGAGTGGTCGCGGGTGCTGGACGTGACGCTCGGCGGCACGTTCCGCTGCACCAGGGCCGTGCTCAAGCAGATGGCCGCCCAGGGCGGCGGCGGGGCCGTGGTCAACAACGCGTCGGTGATCGGGTGGCGGGCGCAGGCCGGGCAGGCGCACTACGCCGCCGCGAAGGCGGGCGTCATGGCGTTCACCCGGTGCGCGGCGATCGACGTCGCACCGCTCGGGATCAGGGTGAACGCGGTCGCGCCGAGCCTCGCGATGCACCCGTTCCTGAGCAGGGTGACGAGCGAGGAGCTGCTGACCGAGCTGACCGGTCGCGAGGCGTTCGGGCGCGCCGCCGAGCCGTGGGAGGTGGCGAATGTGATCGTGTTCCTCGCCAGCGACTACTCCTCGTACCTCACGGGCGAGGTCGTGTCGGTGAGCAGCCAGCACCCGTGAGAGTCGTGGAGGTACCGGGATGAGTCGATCCGTGCGCAGGGCGGAGCTGCTCGCGTTGGCGGCCGACCTGTTCGCCCAACGGGGGTTCGTGCCGACGACGGTGCGGGACATCGCGGACGCGGCGGGCATCCTGTCCGGCAGCCTCTACCACCACTTCGACTCCAAGGAGTCGATGGTCGACGAGATCCTCCGGACGTTCCTCGACGAGCTGTTCGCGAGGTACCGGGAGATCGTGGACGCCGACCTCGGTCCGCGCGCGACGCTGGACGCCGTGGTCGTCGCGTCGTTCGAGGCCATCGACCACCGGCACGCCGAGGTCGCGATCTACCAGAACGAGTCCAAGCACCTGGTCCAGTTCGAGCGGTTCTCCTACCTGCGCGACCGCGGCGCGGAGTTCCGCAAGCTGTGGACCGTGCTCCTGGAGGACGGCGTCCGTGCGGGTGACTTCCGCTCGGACCTCGACGTCGACCTGGTGTACAGGTTCATCCGGGACACCGTGTGGGTGGCGGTGCGCTGGTACCGGCCCGGCGGCGGGCTGTCCGCGGGGGCCGTCGCCGAGCAGTACCTGGGCATCCTGCTGGACGGCATCTCGACTCGGCGCAGGAGGAACACCAAGAGGTAGAGGAGGAGTGCGTGTCCGAGGCGTACATCATCGAGGCCGTGCGCACCCCGGTCGGCCGACGCGGGGGAGCCCTGAGCCACCTGCACCCGGCGGACCTGGGCGCTCACGTGATCACCGCGCTGCTCGACCGCGTGGACGTCGACCCGACCGACGTGGACGACGTCGTCTTCGGCTGCGTCGACACCATCGGGCCGCAGGCGGGCGACATCGCCAGGACGGCGTGGCTGGCCGCCGGGTTCCCGGAGCAGGTGCCGGGGGTGACCGTCGACCGGCAGTGCGGGGCCAGCCAGCAGGCGCTGCACTTCGCCGCGCAGGCGGTGATGAGCGGCACCGCGGACCTCGTCGTCGCGGGCGGCGTGCAGAGCATGAGCCGCATCCCGATCGGCGCGTCGATGACCACGGGCGTCCAGTACGGCTTCGAGGACCCGTACAGCGGCTGCCGGGGGTGGGAGCACCGCTACGGCGACGAGGAGATCTCCCAGTTCCGCGCGGCCGACCTGATCGCCACGCGCTGGGACCTGTCCCGCGAGGTGATGGAGGAGTTCGCCTGCACCAGCCACCTGCGCGCCGTGACCGCGATCAAGGAGGGCCGGTTCGACCGCGAGATCGCGCCGGTCGACGGTGTCGCGCACGACGAGTGCCCGAGGACGGACACCAGCGTGGAGAAGATGGCGACGCTGAAGCCGTTGCGCGAGGGCGGCCGGACCACCGCCGCGCTGGCCAGCCAGATCTCCGACGGCGCGAGCGCGGTGCTCGTCGCCTCCGAGCGCGCCGTCCGCGAACACCGCCTGACCCCGAGGGCGCGGGTGCACCACCTGTCGGCCCGCGGCTCCGACCCGGTCTACATGCTGACCGGACCCATCAGGGCGACGCGGTACGCCCTGGACCGCGCGGGCATGGACATCACCGACATCGACCTGTTCGAGGTGAACGAGGCGTTCGCGAGCGTGGTCCTCGCGTGGGCCGGGGAGACCGGCGCCGACCTCGACCGGGTCAACGTCAACGGCGGGGCCATCGCCCTCGGCCACCCGATCGGAGCGACCGGCACGAAGCTCTGCACCACCCTCGTCCACGAACTCGAACGCACCGGAGGCCGGTTCGGGCTCCAGACGATGTGCGAGGGCGGAGGCCAGGCCAACGTGACGATCGTGGAGCGCCTCGGCTGACACCGGCTGGTCGTCACCAGGACTTCTCACCGCCGACCACCGCTCGTCACTTCGGCTCAACCCCGCGCGGTCAGCCTCGTCCGGCGCCGCCCGCGCCCACGGACGAGGAGACACGATGAAGCGCCGTTCCCTGCTGAAGGCCGCCGCCGCGGGATCAGGACTGGCCCTGCTGCCGGTGAACCTGCGCCGCGCGCTCGCGGTGGAGGCACCCGAGGGCGGGCTGGACGCCGTCGAGCACGTCGTGGTGTTCATGCAGGAGAACCGGTCGTTCGACCACTACTTCGGCACGCTGCGCGGTGTGCGCGGCTTCAACGACCCGGCCGCCATCAGGCTGCCCGGCGGCGGCTCGGTGTTCCGCCAGCCCCACGGCAGCGGGTACCTGCTGCCCTACCGCGTGGGCGACGAGTTCATGTCCGGCACGCCCCACGGCTGGGCCGACGGCCACCGCGCGTGGAACGACGGCCGCTTCGACCAGTGGGTCGCGCAGAAGGGCGTGCGCACCATGACCCACCTGGACCGCGCGGGCCTGCCGTTCTACCACGCCCTCGCCGACGCGTTCACGATCTGCGACGCCTACCACTGCTCCGAGGCCGGACCCACCAACCCCAACCGCTTCTACCTGTTCTCCGGGACCATCGGCTACGAGCCCGGCACCGCGAAGCGGGCCATCGGCAACGACGGCTGGCAGAACCCCGGCCACACCGGCTACACGTGGACCAGCTACGCCGAGCGCCTCCAGCAGGCCGGTCGGAGCTGGCGGGTCTACCAGGAGTGGGACAACTACGGCGACAACTCCCTCGACTACTTCGCCTCGTTCCTCGCCGTCGGGCGCAAGGCGCTGGCCGCCACCAGGGATTCCGCGGGCAAGCCCTACGGGAAGCTGGAGTACTTCTACTACGACGTCGCGTCGGCGTCGGCCGCCCGGCGCGAGGAGCTGCTGGCGCAGCTCGACAGGGGCGTCGCGGCGCTGTCGGCGGCCGACCGGTCGCTGTACGACCGCGGCCTGGCGCGGGAGCGCACGGGACGGCTGGCGTCGGCGTTCCGCGCCGACGTCGCGGGCGGGCGGCTGCCCGCCGTGTCGTGGGTCGTGGCCCCGGAGTCGCGGAGCGAACACCCCGACTGGGGGCCCAACACCGGGGCCGACCTGGTGAAGCAGGTGCTCGACGCGCTCGCCGCCGACCCGGAGGTGTGGCGCAAGACGGTGTTCCTGCTCAACTACGACGAGAACGACGGCTTCTTCGACCACGTCCCGCAGCCCGCGCCGCCGGTGTCCCCGTCGCAGGG
Source organism: Umezawaea sp. (assembly GCF_057122925.1). NCBI lineage: Bacteria > Bacillati > Actinomycetota > Actinomycetes > Pseudonocardiales > Pseudonocardiaceae > Umezawaea > Umezawaea sp. The sequence goes on from NZ_DBNGPQ010000158.1 coordinate 21,486, forward strand.
CCTCTCGACCGCGCCGGTCGCCGACGAGGTCTACGACGGCTGGCCCATCGGCCTCGGCCAGCGCGTGCCGCTGCTGGTCGTGTCGCCGTGGAGCCGGGGCGGGAAGGTCTGCTCGGAGGTGTTCGACCACACCTCCGTCCTCCGGCTGCTGGAACGCTGGACCGGCGTGGCCGAACCGAACATCTCCCCGTGGCGGCGCGCGGTGTGCGGCGACCTCACCTCCGCGCTGGACCTGTCCGGCACCGGCGGCTACCCGGCGCTGCCCGCGCCCGTGCCCACCTCGGGCCCGAGGCCCACCTCACCCACCCCGCCCGAGACCCAGGTCATGCCCGTGCAGGAGCCCGGCGTGCGCCCGGCCCGACCGCTGCCCTACGTGCTGTCGGCGTCGGGACGGGTCACCGCGGAGAAGTTCTGGATCGACTTCGCCTCGGCAGGCACGGCGGGCGCGCACTTCTACGTCCACGCGGGCGCCTTCCGCACCGACGGCCCGTGGCGCTACACCGTCGGGGCGGGCCGCACGCTGACCGACTACTGGCAGGCGGGCACCCCGACCGGCGCCTACGACCTGACCGCCTCGGGCCCCAACGGTTTCCTCCGCCGCTTCGCGGGCAACCGGGTCACCGCCACGTCGGGCGGCCCGAACCCCGAGGTGACCCTCCGCTACGCCCCCGCCGACGCCCGCGTGTGGCTCACCATGACCAACACCGGCGGCGCCCCGTGCACCCTCACCGTCCGACCGGGCAACCGGGCGGGCGGCCCGTGGACCTACACCCTCGCACCCGGCGCCCGCACCGAGGACTGGTTCTCCGTCGGCGGGACGTCGGGCTGGTACGACCTGACCGCCACCGGTCCGGACGGATTCGCCCGCCGCTTCGCGGGCCACGTGGAGACCGGCGCGGAGAGCACGTCCGACCCGGTGATGGGGTCCGGGGTGCTCGCCGGGACCTCGCGGGTGGACGCCGCTGAGGTGCGCGTGGACCTCGGTGCGGCGCGGACCGTGACGGCGGTGGCCTGCGAGCCGCGGCAGGCCGGGCCGTACGAGGTGCACGTGAGCGCCGACGGCACGTCGTGGGGGAGTCCGGTGGCGACCGGCGCGTTCACCGGCGCGGTGGGCACGACGGTGCGCCTGTGGCCGGTGGGCACGCGGTACGTGCGGGTGCGGGCGGCGCTGACCGGAGCGACCGCGCTGGGCTGGTGATCACGCCGAAAGTTCCCCTGGCTCCTGGGGAAACCACTGCACCGAGTGGTCTGCCGGTCGGAATCGTCGTACCCCCGCAATAGGGTCTGCGGCACCGACCGGGCCGGGGCGTGCGCGGGGATCGGCGTTGTCCGTCCTCTGTGGATGCTCGATCGACGCGGCTCGGATCGGGGTGGTTCTCGGAGAAGTGTTCACCGATGTGGCATAGGAGCGATGTTGAGTACGTCTGCGTTCAGCCTTCCCGCCGAGTGGCAGCCGCACGTGCACGTGCGGCGTGGCGGCGGGGTGCCTGCCGGTGCCGTGGTCGAGGCCGGTGCGGTGGAGGAGGTTCGGGCGGCGCTGGCCGAGAAGCTGCCGGTGGTCGAGGAGGTGCTGGCCGAGGCGACGAGCGATCAGGAGCTGGTCGTCGCCGCCCGTGCCCACCTGGCCGGTGAGGTGTCGCCGCTGGGCGCCGCCGTGGTGGCGGTGCTGCTGGGGTCCGGGCCTCGGCTGGCGGACGCGCTGGTGGTGGAGCACGGGTTGTCGTTCGCCGCGCGGGCCGTCGTCGAGATGCGCTGCGTCGAGGTGTACCGGCCCGGCTACCCGAACACGGCGACCCACCTGCGGCGGGTGCCGATGAACAGCGACGTCGGCGTCGGGACGGCGCGGCGGTTGCGGGCGCTGCTCGCGTCGGCGTCCGAGGAGGAGCACGACGCCGCGATGCGGGCGGCCGGGTCGCACCGCACCGACCCGCGGTCGATGGTGGCCGCCGCGTACCTCTTCCCGACCAGGCGGGACTGGGTCGACGAGGCGTTCGAGGAGGCCGAACGGGTGGACCTCACCTCGTACCCGCGCTTGCTGGTGCACGCGTCGCTGATCTACTCGGCGAGCACGGTCGCCCAGGTGGAACGGGCGCTGACCCTTCGGGCCGTGGGGCGGTACCTGAGGAGCAAGGACGGGTTGTACACCCTGGTCGACGGCGTCGGCCCCGACGCGATGCCCGCTCTCGCGGTGCTGCTGGACCCGAGCCCGGAGCTGGACAGCGGCATCAGGGACCTGGTCCTGGAGACGCTGGCCGTGTTCCCGACCGCGGGCACGGTCGACGCGCTGCTGGCCCGCCTCGACGTGAAACGGGTGCTGCCCGCCGTGCTCGACCTGGCCCGCCGTCACCCCGTGGTGGCGCTGGAGCGGTTCGCCGCGTCCGAGGACGCGCGGGTCCGGCCGCTGCTGGAGCGCCACCTCAAGGGCCACCCCGACCTGGCCGACCGCGTCGACCTCCCCGAGGCCGCTCGGGCGGTCCTGGAGACCATGGTGGTCCTGGACGTGGCGCCCGCGGACGCGCTGCCCACCGTGCTCGTGGATCCGCCGTGGGTGGTGGAGGCCGTGCCCGTGGAACCGCTGGTGGTCACGGGGCTCAAGGCGGTGGACCACCAGGCGGTGGAGTGGGAGCCCGATGAGCGGGACCGGTACGCGGGCACGGGCAACAGCCACTACGACACCGTCGACTGGGCTCCGACTATCGAGGAGTTCCGGGCTGGCGGTCTCTACAGCGTCCGCCAGGTCAACCTGTTCATGCACGGACCGGTGGAGGAGCTCCGCCCGCTGCTGCCCGGCTGGGACGTCGGGGCGCTGTCCCTCGGCGCCTACCACGGCAAGTGGCTCCTGGCCCGCTTCGGGGCCGACGCGATCCCGAGCGCGCTGACCATCGCGACGCTGGCGCGGGAGGACAAGGGCGAGGTGGTGGCGCCGGTGGTGTCGCTGAAGACGGCCCGGCTGGTCGCGAAGTGGCTGGTGAAGCTCAAGTCCGCCAAGGAGTTCGCCCCGACGTGGCTCCGACGGCACGCCGAGCGCGCGGCCCGGTTCCTGGTGCCCGACGCGGTGGGCAAGCCGGGTGCGGCCCGCCAGGCGGCGGAGGCGGCGCTGCGCGTCATCCCGGAGCAGGCCAGGGCCGCGGCGCGCGAGTACGGGCCCGAGGCCGAGAAGGCCGTCGAGGCCGTGCTCGCGACCGTGCCGCCGGTGGTGGCGCCGAAGTTCGGCGAGTGGCTCGTCCCGGTCGTGCTGCCCCCGGTCCTGCTGCGCGGGACGGAGCTGGCGCTGTCCGCGGAAGCCGTCGGCAACCTGCTCGTCCTGCTGGCGTTGAGCACGCCGGACGACGGGCACGCCGAGGTGAAGGCCGTGCGCGAGGCGTTCGACGAGGCATCGCTGGCGCGGTTCTCGTGGGAGCTGTTCGAGCTGTGGCGGACGAACGGGATGCCCGCCAAGGAGGGGTGGGTGCTGACGTCGCTCGGGCTGCTGGGCGACGACGGGACGGCACGGGCGTTGGAGCCGCTCATCCGCGCGTGGCCGGGGGAGGCGCAGCACGCGCGGGCGGTGGTCGGGCTGGACGTGCTGGCCGAGATCGGCACCGACACGGCGTTGGGCGTGCTCAACAGCATCGCGCAGCGGGTGAGGTTCGACGGGATCAAGTACCGGGCGCGGGAGAAGATCGAGGAGGTCGCCGCCGGGATGGGGCTGACCGCCGAGGAGCTGAGCGACCGGCTGGTGCCGGACTTCGACCTGGACGACGCGTCGACGACGACGGTCGACTACGGCACGCGGCGGTTCACGATCGGGTTCGACGAGCAGCTCAAGCCGTTCGTGCTGGACGAGACGGGCAGGCGGCTCAAGGCCCTGCCGAAGCCGGGCGCGAAGGACGACCCCGAGGTGGCGCCCGCGGAGCACAAGCGGTTCGGGCAGCTGAAGAAGGACGTGCGGACGATCGCGGGCGACCAGGTCGTCAGGCTGGAGCGGTCGATGGTGGCGGAACGCCGGTGGCCCGCGGCCGAGTTCCGGTCGCTGCTGGTCGCGCACCCGTTGCTGCGGCACCTGGTCCGGCGGCTGGTGTGGGTGACGGACGCCGGGAGTTCGTTCCGGGTGGCCGAGGACGGGTCGTTCGCGGACGTGCGCGACGACACCTTCGCCCTGCCGGACGACGCCCTCGTCGGGGTGGCGCACCCGGTGCACCTGGGCGACGCCGTGGCGGCGTGGGCGGAGGTGTTCGCCGACTACGAGATCCTGCAACCGTTCGCCCAGCTCGGGCGCCCGGTGCACCGGTTCACCGAGGCCGAGCTGTCGTCGCGTGAACTGGACAGGGTCAAGGGCCTCCAGGTGGAGGCGGGCAGGCTGTTGCGGCTGACCAAGGGCGAGTGGGAGCGCGGCACGCCGATGGACGCCGGGATCGAGAACGAGATCACCCGTCCGCTGCCCGGCCGCGGCTCGATCGAGGTCCTCCTGGATCCGGGGCTGGTGATCGGTGAGCCGCACGAGTCCGGACCGCAGCTCCTGCGCGAGGTCCGCCTGATCGGGAGCGCGCGCACCTTCGCCGAACTCGACCCGGTCACCGCGTCGGAGGTGCTGGCCGAACTGGCCACCCTGACGGACTGACCCGTGCCACCGGGACGCGGTGCGCCCACCCGCGGGCGCACCGCGTCCCGGTGGCGTCGAGCGAACCCGCGACCCGGTCGAGCCCTCGGATGAGCGCGGTCGAGCACGGTGATCCCGGTGCGGTGTCGGTCGTCCGTCGCGGGAACGGCGTGAGGTGGCGGGAGCTGGTACCACTCCGCCGAGGAGCACGGCCGAGCCCCCGGCCGGTTGGGCCGGTGACCCGCTGGGCGGCCGGGGACGACCCGGCCGCCCAGCGCCGTCACGAGCAGGCGCGGGTGAACGTCGTGATCGTCCCGGCGGAGTCGTCGTGCACCGCGACCACCCCGTCGTCGGTGATCACGGGCCTGCCGAAGGTGCCGTCCTGGTTGGCCACGAGGGTGTCCGCGAGCACGCCGCCGTCCCAGACGCCCAGCGCGTACCCCTTGTCGGCGGTCCGGTACGTGCCCACCGTGAGGGTGCCGGAGTCGACCACCGTCTCCGTGGCGCGCACCCCGAGCCTGCGGACCACCTGCCCGTCGAGGTCCCACTCCACGGTCGTGTACGCGCGGTTCTCGTACAGCTCACCGGAGACGCGGCCGTTGCGGAAGGCGTCGACGTAGGTGGTCCGCACCGCGAGCCTCGTCAGAGCGCCGTCGGGGTGGCGCACGAAGTGGGCGGTCTCGGCGCCCTCCGCGAACAGCAGGATCCGGCCCTGCTCGTCGACGTCGATCGGACTCACGTAGGAGTAGAGGGCCGGGTCGGGGTTGACCACCACCGGCGTGCCGGGAGTGGCGGCGGGCCACAGGACGAGGTCGAAGGTGTCCCCGATCCCGCTCGCCATGCCGACCACGTCACCCGCGTCGTTGATGGCCTTGCCCCAGGACGTCCGGTAGCCCGACGGCGTCGGCAGCCGCTCGAACCGGCCGCCGCGGTGGACGAAGGCGCCGTCGCGGAAGGTCTCCACGTACGTGTACCCGACCGCCACCCCCGAGGAGTTCACGTCCGTCAGCTGCGTCTGCCTGCCGAGGGCCTGACCGAGGTTCTCGACCTGGCCACCGTGCCAGCGGACCGCGTCGGTCGTGGACCCGCTGCCGACGAACCAGCCGCCGTTCGCCGCCCCCGTCACGTAGCCGCGGGTGCTCCCGGCGGGCAGCGGCAGCGCGCCCCGCGTCCACGTGCACCCCGCCGCGGCCGCGGTCCCCGTGACGGCCGTCGTCAGACCCGCGACCGCCAGTGCGACGGCCAGCACCGCTTTCCCCCTGCGCTTCATCGTCTCCCCCTCGAACGGTGCTTCGCCCCACGACCGGGGCGGAGCCAGGGTCGACGCTACCGCTCCACGCTCGTCCACCAGCGGGAATCGGAATTGTCGGACCCCCGCGACGAGGTCCGCGCGGACCGACCCCGTCACACCGTCCGGTTGAGCCCGTGGACGATCGCCGTGGCCTGCTCGACCACACCGGTGATCAGCTCCTCGCACGTCGGCAGGTCGTCGAGCAGCCCGACGACCTGCCCGGACGCGAGCACGCCCGCGTCGGTGCGCCCGTCGACCAACCCTGACCGCAGCAGCATCGGCGTGTTCGCGGCCATCACGACCTGCGACCAGCGCAGGTCCCGGCCGTGCCTCATCGCCAGGCCCTCGCGGACCATCGCGGGCCAGGACAGCCCGGTGTGCGCGCGGAACCTGGCCGCGTTGGCGAGCGCCCGCAGCAGCCCGCCGACGCGGCCGGAGCGCTCCAGCCGGTCGACGAGGTCCGTGCGCAGCACCCGGTGCGGCAGGCCGTCGACCCGCGTCGTCACGACCGTTCCGTCCAGGCCGCGCTCCAGGTACGCCCGCTTCACCGCGTCCGGGACCGTGCTCTCCCTGGTCAGCAGGAACCGCGTGCCCATGGCGACGCCCGCCGCGCCGTAGGCGAGCGCCGCGGCCAGACCCCGGCCGTCGAAGAACCCGCCCGCCGCGACCACCGGGATGTCCACGGCGTCGACCACGGACGGCAGCAGCAACGTCGTGGCCACGCCGCCGGTGTGCCCGCCGCCCTCACCGCCCTGCACGATCACGGCGTGGGCGCCCCAGGCGGCGACCTTCTCGGCGTGCCTGGCCGCCCCGACGGACGGGATGACGACCACCCCCGCGTCGGCCAGCCTGGCGATCAGCTCCGGCTCGGGGGCGAGCGCGAACGAGGCGACCCGGACCCCGTGGCGGATCAGCAGGTCGACCCGGTCCGCCGCGTCGACCGCGTCCGCGCGCAGGTTCACGCCGAACGGGTGCGCGGTGCGCCCCCTGGTCTCCGCGATGGCGGCGTCGAGTTCCCGCAGCCCCATCGTGGCCGACGCGAGGATGCCCAGCCCGCCCGCCTCGGCCGTCGCGGCGACCAGGCGGGGCCCGGCCACCCAGCCCATCCCGGTCTGCACCACCGGGTGCCGCACGCCGACCAGCTCGGTGAACGCGGTCCTCACGACGGCACCTCCCGCTCCCGCGCGCCGCCGGGGTCGAGCACGGTGCGCAGCAGCTCCAGCTCCACGTCCGTCGGCCGCCTGGTCTCCTCCACCTCGTCGTGCTCCAGCGGGAACGAGGTCAGGCGCAGCACGTCGGCCACCTCCACGCCGGGGTGCACGGACACCAGCCGCATCGAGCGGTCCGGGGTGTCGAAGTCGAGGACGGCGAGGTTCGTGACGACCTGGTGCACGTCGTGGAACGGGCCCACGGCGTGGTCGTGGCCGACGCCCGACACCACGTCCACGGCGTCGACGAACACGCGGGGGCCGTGCCGGGGGACCCAGTAGCTCGTGCGGTGGTTGGCGGTGTTGCCGGGCGCGCCGCGGAACCCGAGGAGCTGGCGGGTGGGCTTGGCGTGGTCGCCGATGCAGGAGATGTTCTGGTTGCCGTGGCGGTCGATCTGGTTCGCGCCCATCACGACGTGCCTGCGGCCGTGCGCCACGACGTCGAACACGCGCCGGTACGGCAGCCAGCCCTCCACCGCGGACTCCGGGTCGAGCAGGAACGCCTCGCCGTCGGACAGCAGCAGGTCGGGCTCGGACGTCAGCCTGGCCAGCCGGGCGCCGAGCGACGGCAGCAGGCCCATGGGGCTGGCCAGGACCTCGCCCGCACCGAGGAACAGGTCCGCGCACGCCACCGCGCAGACCTCCGCCCTGGTGGCCGTCACAGCGCCGCCCCCAGGTAGTCGGCCTCGGTGCCGGACAGGTACCGGTCGACGAAGCCCGGCCAGCGCTCCGGATCGGCGGCCGACTCGGCGTAGAGCCGCTGGAACGCCTCGTCGCGGCCGTAGTCCGGCACGCAGCTGGTGAAGTGGGCGCCGTTCGGCGTCTCCACGACCCCGTCGACCATCATCCGGTTCAGCAGCAGCGACTGCACCGGTCCGGAGGCGGTCAGGTCGCGGGTCTCGACGATCCGCTCGCACGACACGTACCGGCGGCGCGCGGCCAGGCAGAACAGGTCGTCGAAGTACGGGTCGGGGCCGAGGTACTGGGCGTTGCCGTGCCGGTCGGCGCGGTTGAGGTGGACGAGCGCGGCGTCCAGGCGCAGCGCGGGCATCGCGACCAGCTCCTCACCGTCGTAGGGGGAGCGGACCGTGCGGAGTTCGGGAGCCAGCCGCAGCACGTCCGAACCGAGCCCGGCCCTGATGGGCAGGAACGGCAGCCGGTGGCCCGCCGCCCGCAGGCCGCACTGGAACATCCCCTCGTCGAGTTCCAGCACGTCGATCCCGCCCGTCTCGCGGACCCGGCGGAACCACGGGTCGTAGGCGATCGTGTCGAGCGAGACGAACCCGTAGACGAGCTTGCGGACCTTGCCCGCCGCGCAGAGCAGGCCCACGTCGGGGCCGCCGTAGGAGACGACCGTCAGGTCCCGCAGCGGTGACCGCAGGAGGGCGCGGACCAGGGCCATCGGTTTGCGCCGCGACCCCCAGCCCCCGATGCCGACGGTCATGCCGTCGGCCAGTTCGGCGACGACCTCGTCGGCCGTCATCCGCTTGTCCCGCATGGGTTCCTCCCGCTGTCAGCGAGCCTTGCCGTCCAGGAACGCCCGTCGCGCCTCGTCCGCCGCGCCGGTGAGGTCGAGTTCGTAGGTGAAGCCCTGCTCGAACCGGTAGTCGCGGCGCACGGGCTGCGCGTCGATGCCGTTGATCGCCTCCTTGGCGCGGCGGATGACCCTGGTGTCCTTCCTCGCGATCTCCCGCGCCAGCGCGAGCGCCGCCGCGTCCAGCTCCTCGCGGGGGACGACCTGGTACACGCCGCCGTGGTGGTGCAGCTCGGCCGCGCCGATCGAGCGGGCCGTGTAGTAGAGCGCGCGCATCAGGTGCTGCGGCACCAGCCTGGACAGGTGGGTCGCCGCGCCCAGCGCCCCGCGGTCCACCTCCGGCAGGCCGAACGTGGCGTCGTCCGACGCGACCACCACGTCGGCGTTGCCGACCAGCCCGATGCCGCCGCCCAGGCAGAAGCCGTGCACGGCGGCGATGACCGGCACCGCGCAGTCGTAGACCGCGCCGAACGCCGCGGCGCACCCCCGGTTGACGGCCAGGACCGCCTGGCGGTCCTCGGACCGCTGGATCTCCTTGATGTCCACGCCCGCGCAGAACCCCCGACCCTGCGCCCTCAGCACGACCACGTGCGTGGCGGGGTCGTCGCCCGCGTCGCGCACGGCGTCGGCCAGCGCGAACCAGCCCCCGGACGGCACGGCGTTGACCGGGGGGAAGTCGAGGGTGACGACGGTGACGCCGCCTTCGGTGTGGCTGCTGGAGATTCCCATCGCGCCGCCTTCCGAACCAAGCGATTGCTTGGTAACTTACCAGTGCTCGGGCGGCCGGGATAGGGTCGGAGGTGCGCGTGGGGTTCGACCTCGACGGAGCGGTGGTCCTGGTCACCGGTGGGGTTCGCGGTGTCGGCGCCGGGATCAGCCGGGCGTTCCTGAAGGCCGGGGCCGTGGTCGTCGCGTGCGCCCGGCGGGCTCCGGACGCGGCCGTGCCCGGCGTCGAGTTCCTGCCCTGCGACGTGCGCGACCCCGAGTTGGTGCGGCGGCTGGTGGCGGAGGTCGTGGAGCGGCACGCGCGGTTGGACGTGGTGGTGAACAACGCGGGCGGGGCGCCGTTCGCGCTGGCGGCCGACGCCTCACCCGCGTTCCACCGGAAGGTCGTCGAGCTGAACCTGGTCGCTCCGCTGCTGGTGTCGCAGGTCGCCAACGAGGTGATGCAGAGGCAGGAGAGCGGTGGCAGCATCGTGATGGTGGGCAGCGTCAGCGGTCGGCGGCCGTCGCCCGGCACCGCCGCGTACGGGGCGGCCAAGGCCGGGCTGGACGGCCTCGCGGCCAGTCTCGCGGTCGAGTGGGCACCGAAGGTCAGGGTGAACTCCCTGGCCGTCGGGATGGTGCGCACCGAGTCGTCGCACCTGCACTACGGCGACGCCGCCGGGGTCGCCGCCGTGGGGCGGACCGTGCCGCTGGGCAGGCTCGCCGAGCCGGACGAGGTGGGCGGGTGCGCGGTGTTCCTGGCCTCGCCGTCGGCGTCCTACGTGACCGGGGCCAGCCTCCTGGTGCACGGCGGGGGAGAGGTGCCCGCGTACCTCGGGGCGGCGGCGACATGAGCCTGTGCGCCGATCGGGTCGTGGTCGTCACCGGGGCCGGGCGGGGGATCGGCCGCGCCCACGCGCTCGCGTTCGCCGCGGCCGGGGCGCGGGTGGTGGTCAACGACGTGTCCGCCGAGGCCGCGCACGCCGTGGCGGCGGAGATCGGGTCCCGCGCGGTCGTCAACACCGACGACGTCGCGGACTGGGACGGCGCGGGCAGGCTCGTGCGCACGGCCCTGGAGTCGTTCGGCGGGCTCGACGTGCTGGTCAACAACGCCGGGTTCCTGCGCGACCGGATGCTGGTCACGATGTCCGAGCAGGAGTGGGACGACGTGGTGCGCGTGCACCTCAAGGGGCACTTCGCACCGCTGCGCCACGCCGCCGCGTACTGGCGCGCCGTGGCCAAGGCGGGCGGCGCGGTGGACGGGCGCGTGGTGAACACCAGTTCCGGGGCCGGGCTGCTGGGCAGCGTGGGGCAGGGGAACTACTCGGCGGCCAAGGCGGGCATCGCGGGCCTGACCCTGGTGGCCGCCGCCGAACTGGGGCGGTACGGCGTGACCGTGAACGCCATCGCCCCGGCCGCCCGCACCCGGATGACGGAGTCGACGTTCGCCTCGACCATGGCCGCGCCCGAGAGCGGGTTCGACGCGATGGCGCCGGAGAACGTGGCACCGCTGGTGGTGTGGCTGGGGAGCGCGGAGTCCGCGGACGTGACCGGGCGGGTGTTCGAGGTCGACGGCGGCCGGATAGCGGTGGCCCAGGGGTGGCGGCACGGGCCCGAGGTCGACAAGGGAGCCCGCTGGGAGCCCGCCGAACTGGGACCGGTGGTCCGGCGGCTGCTGAGCGGGCAGACGGCCGAGCCGGTCTACGGCGCCTGACCCGCGACGCCCAGGGGACCGACCGGCGTGAACCCGTGGCCGGGGCGTCGGCGGTGCTTGGCCCGAGACGCCTGCGGAGTCGGCCGGCGTGAACCTGTGGCCGGGGCGTCGGCGGTGCTTGGCTCGCGGTGCCTGCGGAGTCGGCCGGCGTGAACCCGTGGCCGGGGCGGCCTGCGGCGCCTGGCCTGCGACACCCGACGAGCCGACCGGGCAGGGGTCAGAGGCGTTCGATGATCGTGCCGGTGGAGAGGGCCCCTCCCGCGCACATCGTGATCAGCGCCGTGGTCGCGTCCCTGCGCTCCAGCTCGTGCAGCGCCGTGGTGATCAGCCGGGTCCCGGTGCTGCCCACCGGGTGCCCCAGCGCTATCGCGCCGCCGTTCACGTTCACCCGGTCGAGGTCCGGCTTGTGCACGGCCGTCCAGGACAGCACGACCGACGCGAACGCCTCGTTGACCTCGAAGAGGTCCAGGTCACCGATCTTCATGCCGCTGCGCTCCAGCACGCGGGAGGTGGCGGCGATCGGTCCGTCCAGGTGGTAGTACGGCTCCGCGCCCACCAGGCACTGGGCGACGATCCGCGCCCTCGGGCGCAGCCCGTGCGCCCTGGCCCAGTCCTCGTCGACCAGCAGCACGGCCGACGCGCCGTCGGAGATCTGCGAGGACGTGCCCGCCGTGTGCACGCCGTCCTCCAGGACGGGCTTGAGCGAGGCCAGCGACTCCAGCCGGGTCTCCCGCAGTCCCTGGTCGCGGTCGACCGTGCCGCCGTCCACCTCCACGGGCACCACCTCGCGGGTGAACCGGCCCTCCTCCCACGCCCGCGCCGCCCTCACCTGCGAGCGCACGCCGAACCGGTCGACCTCCTCGCGGCCGAGCCCCCGCCGGACGGCGATCCGCTCCGCCGCCACGAACTGGTTCGGCAGGTCGATCGACCAGCTGTCCGGCCGCGGCTTCCCGGCGTCGCCGCCGGTGTTGCTGCGCAGCGGGACCCGGCTCATCGCCTCCACGCCGCAGGCCACGCCGACGTCGATGGCGCCCGCGGCGATGAGGCCCGCGACCAGGTGGGTCGACTGCTGCGCGGAGCCGCACTGGCAGTCGACGGTCGTGCACCCCGTCCCCCGCGGCAGGCCCGCGTGCAGCCAGGCCGTCCTGGTGATGTTGTTGGACTGTTCACCCGCCTGGGTGACGGTGCCGCCGATGACCTGCTCGACCACGTCCGCGTCCACCCCCGCACGGGTGACGACGGCGCGCTGGGCCGCGCCCAGGAGTTCGGCGGCGTGCAGACCGGCGAGCCATCCGCCACGCTTGCCGATGGGGGTGCGAACCGCCTCCACGATCACCGGATGACCCACGTCGAACTCCTCTCGCCGCGCCACGCTGAAGTTAGAACACGTTCTTGATCTGGGCAAGGATGCCCCGTTGAGGGCTTCAATATCGCAGGTGGCTGTGCTTGAATCGAATAGAACGTGTTACATATCTGGGTGTAGGAGGTAGCTGTGACCGGACCCCGCATACCCGCAGGCTTCGACTTCACCGACCCCGATATGTACGCGACCCGGATCCCGGTGGAGGAGTTCGCCGAGCTGAGGCGGACCGCGCCGGTGTGGTGGAACCCCCAGCCCACCGACCGGGGCGGCTTCGACGACGACGGCTACTGGGTCGTGTCGCGGCACGCGGAGGTCAAGGAGGTGTCGCGCAACAGCGACCTCTACTCCAGCTGGGAGAACACCGCGATCATCCGGTTCGAGGACGGCATGACGCGCGACCGGATCGAGATGCAGCGGCTGGTGCTGCTGAACATGGACCCGCCCGTGCACACGAAGCTGCGCGGCATCGTGTCGCGCGGGTTCACCCCCAGGGCGATCGGCAACCTGCGCGACGCGCTCAACGCCAGGGCGGGCCGGATCGTCGAGACCGCGCTGGCCAAGGGCAGCGGCGACTTCGTCACGGACGTCGCCTGCGAGCTGCCGCTCCAGGCCATCGCGGAGCTGATCGGCATCCCGCAGACCGACCGGCGCAAGATCTTCGACTGGTCGAACGAGATGATCTCCTACGACGACCCCGAGTACGACCGCGACCCGATGGCCGCCGCCACCGAGCTGCTCGGCTACGCCTGGACGATGGCGGAGGACCGCAGGGGCTGCCCGATGGACGACATCGTGACCAAGCTCGTCCAGGCCGACGTGGACGGGGTCGGGCTCGCCTCCGACGAGTTCGGCTTCTTCGTGCTGCTGCTGGCCGTCGCGGGCAACGAGACCACGCGCAACGCCATCACGCACGGCATGAAGGCGTTCCTGGACCACCCCGACCAGTGGGAGCTGTTCAAGGCCGAGCGCCCCAAGACCGCCGCCGACGAGGTCGTGCGCTTCGCGACGCCGGTGATGTCGTTCCAGCGCACGGCTTTGGCCGACACCGAACTCGGCGGCGTGCCGATCCGGAAGGGTCAGCGGGTGGGCCTGTTCTACAGCTCCGCCAACTTCGACGAGACCGTGTTCGACCACCCCGAGCGCTTCGACATCACCCGCGACCCGAACCCGCACCTGGGGTTCGGCGGCAGCGGCGCGCACTTCTGCCTCGGCGCCAACCTCGCCCGGCTGGAGATCGACCTCATCTTCAACGCGATCGCGGACCACATGCCGGACATCCGCCAGGCCGCCGAGCCGCGCAGGCTGCGGTCCGGGTGGCTCAACGGGATCAAGGAGTTCCAGGTCCACTACTCGTGACGCGCGGAGGAACGGCCCGGTGCCCGCTCGGGGCGCCGGGCCGTTCCCGCGTCCGGGGTCAGACCTGCCGGATCGTGGCCATCGCGCGGTCGACCTCCCAGAACGCGCGCATCGACCGGATCAGGCCGTCGGGACCCACCCGGTAGACGAACACCCCGTCGGTGTCGATCCGGCTGCCACCGGGCAGGAACGCGCTGATCGTGCCGACGTTCGCGACCTCGTGGCCGGTGGCGAACGAGTCGTGGACGGCGAACTCGAACCGCTCGGCCAGCGCGATGGCGAGGTCCCAGAACGCCGAGAGGCCCTCCCGGCCGTGGTGGCCCTTGCCCTCCGGGTCGAACATCGACGGGCCCACCGGGTCCTCCACCACGGCGTCGTCGGCGAACAGCGCCAGCCACTCGTCCTTGGCCCCCTTGACCACCGCTTCCATCGACCGCCACGACGCGGTGCGCGCCGGGTGCTCGACCTCCGATGCGGTCCAGGTGATCGCGTCCACCAACATGCCGCCCACTCCTCACATCCGGCTGATGACCTCGTCGGCGAACCGCCGCAGGCCGTCCTTCTTCGCCGCCAGCGCGCCGTCGAACCCCACGCCGTAGAACAGCCAGGGGACGACGATCGCGTCCGTCACGCCGATCTCGGCCTGCTGCCGGTAGCCGTCGAGGCCGAACCGGTCGATGCAGACGGCCTGGATCTCGTACGGCTCGTCGGCGCGCCCGTACTCGGTCCGCAGCACGGCCAGCTTGTCGATCACGGACCGGAGGTCGTCGAACTTGATCATCGCCGACGTCCAGCCGTCGCCGACCCGCGCCGCCCGGCGCAGCGCCACGGGGGTGTGGCCGCCGACGTAGAACGGCACCGGGTCCGCGGGCGCCGGGCTCATCCGCAGCCGGTCGAAGTCGAAGAACTCCCCGTGGTGCTCGACCATGCCGCCGCCGAGCACGAGCTTCAGCACCTCGATCATCTCGTCGGCCCGCCTGCCGCGGCCCTCGTAGGGCGCGCCGCACCACTCGAACTCCTCCGGCGCCCACCCGATCCCGACGCCGAGCCCGAAGCGGCCACCGGTCAGGTTCGCCACCGAGCCGACCTGGCGGGCCAGCAGCAGCGGGTTGCGCGACCCGAGCTTGAGCACCTGGGTGTAGAAGCGGATCCGCTCGGTGACCGCGCCCATCGCCGCGGCGGCCACCATCGGGTCGACCCAGGGCGTCTCCTCGTTCCACATCCGCGAGCCGTCCGGCGTGTACGGGTACTCGGCGGACACCTTCTCCGAGAAGAACAGGGAGTCCGGCAGCGCCACCGAGTCGTAGCCGCACTCCTCGGCCGTCCTGGCCAGCTCGGTCAACTGGTCCAGCGGACTCATCGCGATGCCCACGCTGAACTTCATCGCACACCTGCCCTCTCCGAGCCGACGACCCACATCGCGAAGAACTGGGAACCGCCGCCGTAGGCGTGCCCCAGCGCCGTGCGCGCCCCGTCGACCTGGTGGTCGCCCGCGCGGCCCATCACCTGCCTCGCCGCCTCGGCGAACCGGAGCATCCCGGACGCGCCGATCGGGTTCGACGACAGCACGCCACCGCTCGGGTTCACCGGGAGCCGTCCGCCGATCTCGGTCTCGCCCGCCTCGGTGAGCTTCCAGCCCTGGCCCTCGTCGGTGAACCCGAGGTTCTCCAGCCACATCGGCTCGAACCAGGAGAACGGCACGTAGATCTCGGCGACGTCCACCTGCGCCAGCGGGTTGGTGATCCCGGCCTGCTTCCACAGCGCCGCGGCGGCGTCCCGGCCCGCCCGTGGGTTGACCTGGTCGCGCCCGGCGAACGTCGTCGGCTCGGTGCGCAGGGCCGTGGCGTGGATCCACGCCGCCGCACCGCTGGTCGGCTCGTCGGACAGGACGATCGCGCACGCGCCGTCCGACGACGGGCACGTCTCGTCGTAGCGGATCGGGTCCCACAGCATCTTCGACGCCCGCACCGACTCCAGCGTGATGTCCGGCTGGCGCAGGTGCGCGTGCGGGTTGCGGGAGCCGTTGCGCCGGTCCTTCACCGCGACCATCGCGCCGACGTGCTCCGGCGCGCCGGAGCGGCGGATGTAGGAGCGCACGTGCGGCGCGAAGTAGCCGCCCGCTCCCGCGTGCACCGGCATGGTGAACGGGATCGGCACGGACAGCGCCCACATCGCGTTGGACTCCGACTGCTTCTCGAACGCCACGGCCAGCACCCGCCGGTGCACCCCGGCCTGCACGAGGCTCGCCGCCACGTTCGCCGTGGTGCCGCCGACGGAGCCCGCGGTGTGCACGCGCAGCAGCGGTTTCCCGCCCGCGCCCAGCGCGTCCGCCAGGAACAGCTCGGGCATCATCACGCCCTCGAACAGGTCCGGCGCCTTGCCGACCACGACGGCGTCGATGTCGCCCCAGTCCACGCCCGCGTCGGCCATCGCGCGGTCGACGGCCTCGCGGCACAGCCCGGCCATGGACACGTCCAGTCGCTTCGCGGCGTGGTGGGTCTGGCCGGTGCCGACCACGGCCGCCTGCTGCCCGGCCATCAGTCCCGTCCCTCCATCACGCAGACCAGGTTCTGCTGGAGCAGCGGTCCGCTGGTGGCGTGCCCCAGCACGCGTTCGGCCTCCCCGTCCAGCACCCGCCGCGCGGCCTCGCCGATCCGCGCCAGTCCGGCGGCGAACATCGGGTTGCCGACGAGCGTGCCGCCCGAGGGGTTGACCCTGACCTCGTCGCCGAGCCCGAGCGCTTGGCGCAGCAGGATCTCCTGGTGGCTGAACGGCGCGTGCAGCTCCGCCACCGCGACCCCGTCGGCGCCCGCGGCCTTCCCCGCCGCCACGGTGGACGGCGAGGTGGTGAGGTCGCGCCCGCCCAGGCTCGGCGAGTCGACCCGGTGGTCGATGCCGGTGATCCACGCCGGTCGCTCGCACAGCTCGCGGGCCCGGTCGCCGGACGCCAGCACGATCGTCGCCGCCCCGTCGGTGATCGGGGCGCAGTCGTGCGCCCGCAGCGGGTCCGCCAGGTAGGGCGCGGCGAGCAGGTCGTCGACGTCGACCTCGCCGGAGAACTGGGCCAGGGGGTTCGCCCGCGCGTCCGACCGGCTGCGGGCGGCGACCTCGGCCATGGCGCGCTCGCTCCACAGCCCGCCCTCGATGCCCAGCCTGGCCTGGATGCCCGCCAACCCGATCGAGTCGGGCCACAGCGGCGTCACCAGGTAGGGGTCGAGCTGGAGGGCCAGCACCCGGCGCAGGTGTCCGGCGGAGGACTTGCCGAAGCCGTAGACCAGCGCGGTGTCGACCTCGCCGGTGAGGATCTTCACCCACGCCTCGTAGAGCGCCCAGGCGGCGTCCATCTCCACGTGCGACTCGACGATCGGCGGGAACGCGCCGATCGCGTCCACCGCGGACACGAACGAGAACGCCCGCCCCGCCAGGTAGTCCGACGACCCCGAGCACCAGAACCCGATGTCCGGTGTGGACAGTCCGAGCCCGCCCAGCACCTCCTGGAAGATCGGCACCAGCATCTCGACACCGTTGGTGGTTCCGGTCGTCCTGCGCACGCAGGGCGTCTGGGCGAAGCCGACGACCGCGACGTCCGGCATGGGCCGACCTCCTCTCGTCACAGGTGCTGCGAATAGGTGTCGTACGGCGCGTCCGGCTCGCCGGTGGGGCGGAAGTGGTCGATGTTCTGCAACGTCGGCCCCCACTCCTCCCTCGGTTTCCACACGGCCTCGACGCGCATCCCCATCCGCACCTCGTCGGCGGCGCAGCCGAGCACGAGGTGCAGGAACGCGATGTCCGCGCCGTCCAGCAGCACGTAGGCCGCCACGTACGGCGGCGTGATCCGCTGCCCGAGGAACGGCACGTTGACGATGCAGAAGGTCGTCACCGTCCCGCGGTCGGTCAGCTCCACCTCGTCGGTGGTCGGCACGCCGTCGGTCGGGCACGCGGGCCTGGGCGGCAGGTAGACCTTGCCGCAGGCCGGGCAGCGCTGGCCGAGCAGCCTGCCCTCGGCCAGGCCGCGCAGGAAGGAGCTCTCCTCCGCCGACGCGGTGTGCCGGTAGTGCAGCCGCACCGGGCTGGTGATCATGGTGACCGGCTCGCCGTCGTCGGCCAGCGGCTCCGGCGCCGGTTCGTCGGACGGTTCGAAGCACGCGATGTCCGTGACGGCCCCGACCCGCTCCTCCGCCCACCGCACCCGGACGCGCATCCCCGTCCGCATCCGGTCGGGCGACCCGGCGTCCACGGCGTGCAGCAGCGCGGTGTCCGCCCCGTCGAGCTGGACCAGCGCCCAGGCGAACGGCCGGTCGAGCGGCTGGCCCTCCAGCGGTTCGGCCGCCCACGACCAGCTCCGCACGACACCGGTCGACGCCACGTCGACCACCTCGGTCAGGGGTTCGGCGGTCACCGGGTCGTACTCGGCGGGCGGTACGTGCACGCGCCCGTCCGAGCCGCGCACACCGGTCACCCGCCGCTGCCGGAGCGCCGTCATGAACCGGCCCAGCGTGGGGCCGAGCGAGCGCGTGTAGTCGAAGCCAACCTCTAGTGGAGCGCTGAGCGGCTTGGTCACGAATCAAAGTGAAACAGGTTCTCGATTTCGTGGCAAGATGCCAGGTGACCGAGGAGGTTCGGCATGAGGGTGGGGCTACAGCTCGGGTACTGGGGCGCGCAGCCCCCCGGTGACGCGGCGGCGTTGGTGAAGGCGGCCGAGGAGGCCGGTTTCGACGCGGTGTTCGCCGCGGAGGCCTGGGGGTCGGACGCGTTCACGCCGCTCGCCTGGTGGGGGTCGTCCACCTCGCGGGTGCGGCTGGGCACGTCCGTGGTGCAGATGTCGGCGCGCACGCCCGCGGCCTGCGCGATGCACGCGCTGACCCTGGACCACCTGTCCGGCGGCCGGTTCGTGCTCGGTCTCGGCGTGTCCGGGCCGCAGGTCGTCGAGGGCTGGTACGGGGCGCCGTTCGGCAAGCCCCTGGCCAGGACCAGGGAGTACGTGTCGATCATCCGGCAGGTGCTCGCGCGCGAGCGGCCGGTGAGCAACGCGGGCCCGCACTACCCGTTGCCCTACCAGGGGCCCGGCGCACTCGGGCTCGGCAAGCCGCTGCGGCCCATCACCCACCCGCTGCGCGCCGACCTGCCGATCTGGCTCGGCGCCGAGGGTCCGCGCAACGTCGCGCTCGCCGCCGAGATCGCCGACGGCTGGCTCGCGATCTACTACGCGCCCAGGCTCGCCCCGATGTACGACGAGTGGCTCGCGGAGGGGTTCGCGAAGCCCGGCGCGCGGCGGACCAGGCGGGACTTCGAGATCGCCGCCACGTGCCAGGTCGTGGTGACCGACGACCCGGTCGGCGTCCGGGCGCGGATCAAGCCCGTGATGGCGCTCTACCTGGGCGGGATGGGCGCGCCGGGGATGAACTTCCACGCGGAGCTGTTCTCCCGCATGGGGTACCGCGAGGTGGTCGACGACGTCGGGCGGCTGTTCGCGGCAGGCCGCAAGGAGGAGGCGGCGCTGGCGGTGCCGGACGAGCTGATCGCCGAGATCTCGATCGTCGGCACGGCCGAGCAGGTGCGAGCCGACCTCGCCGGGTGGAGCGCGGCCGGGGTGTCGACGGTGATCGTGGGCTGCCGCGACGTGGCGTCGATCCAGGCCGTCGCGGACGCTTGCCAACTAGTGAAACACGTTCTAATTTGAGGTGAGGTAGCCGCGAGGACGGGAGTGCTCACGTGACCTCCGAGGGACTGTGGAACATCGCCGCGGCGGACCCCGACCGGTGCGCGCTGGTCGACCCCGCGGGCCGCGGGACCACCTACCGCGACCTGGCGGCGACCGCCGACCGGTACGGGCGCGGGTTGCAGGCCATGGGGCTGCGACCGGGCGACAGCGTCGTGCTGATGCTCCCCAACAGCGCCGAGCTGGTCGCGGTCTACTTCGCCGCGGTGCAGACCGGCCTGTACGTCGTCATGGTCAACTGGCACCTCGTCGGCCCCGAGGTCGCCTACCTCGTGCGGGACAGCGGCGCCAAGGCGTTCGTCGCGCACGAGCGGTTCGCCGACGTCGCGGCCGACGCCGCCGCGCGGGCCGAACTCGCGCCGGACGCGTGCTTCGCCGTCGGCGACGTCCCCGGCTTCCGGCCGTTGAGCGAGCTGGGGGAGGGCGAACCGGCGATCCGCCCCGACGTCCGCACCACGGGGTCGCCGATGCTCTACACCTCGGGCACCACCGGCCGCCCCAAGGGCGTGCGCAGGCCGCTGACCGGAGCCGACCCCGACGTGGTCCCGCCGTCGGCCGCCTGGTTCTTCGGCATCTTCGGCCTCAAGCCGTTCGACTCGCACGTGCACCTGTGCGGGTCGCCGATGTACCACACGGCGGTGCTGAACTTCGTCGTCATCTCGATCCAGCTCGGGCACACCGCGGTCCTGATGGACCACTGGGACCCCGAGGAGATGCTGCGGCTGATCGAGCGCCACCGCGTGACCCACAGCCACATGGTGCCGACCCAGTTCCACCGCCTGCTGGCCCTGCCCGACGACGTCCGGTCCCGCTACGACCTCTCGTCGCTGCGCGTGATGATCCACGGCGCGGCCCCGTGCCCGATCGAGGTCAAGCGCCGGATGCTCGACTGGTGGGGGCCGGTCGTGACCGAGTACTACGCGGCCACCGAGGGCGGCGGCACCGCGATCAGCGCCGAGGAGTGGCTGCGCAAACCGGGGTCGGTCGGCCTGCCGTGGCCGTCGTCGGTGGTCCAGATCTTCGACGAGGACGGCAACGAGCTGCCCGCCGGTGAGCGCGGCCTGGTCTACATGCGGATGGGCACGGCCACCTTCGAGTACCACCGGGACGAGGAGAAGACCCGCTCCTCGCGGCTGGGCGACCTGTTCACGCTGGGGGACGTCGGGTACCTCGATGAGGACGGCTACCTGTTCCTCTGCGACCGCAAGAGCGACCTGATCATCTCCGGTGGGGTCAACATCTACCCGGCCGAGATCGAGGGCGAGCTGGCGTGCCACCCCGAGGTCGCCGACGTCGCGGTGTTCGGCGTGCCGCACCCGGACTGGGGCGAGGAGATCAAGGCCGTCGTCCAGCCCGTGCGGCCCGGTGCCGAGTTCACCGAGGACCTGCTCGCGTTCGCGGCGCGGCGGCTGGCGAAGTTCAAGCTGCCGCGCACCGTCGACTACGTCGAGGAGCTGCCGCGCGACCCCAACGGCAAGCTGTACAAGCGCAGGCTGCGCGACCCGTACTGGACGAAGACCCGTGGCCGCGACCGGGTCAGGATGACGCGGGCCGAGGTCGACGGGTTCCTCCTGGAGCAGCGCACGCTGGTCGTCGCGAGCCTGGGCAGGTCCGGGGTGCCGCACCTCGCGCCCATGTGGTTCGCGGTGCTGGACGGCGACATCGTGTTCTGCACCGACCGCTCCTCGCAGAAGGTCGTGAACCTGCGCCGCGACCCCAGGATGAGCGCGCTGGTCGAGGCCGGCGAGGCGTACGAGGAGCTGCGCGGAGTGTTCCTGGAGGGCACGGCCGAGGTCTCCGACGACCCGGCCGACGTGGCCCGCGTCGTGGACGCCGTCGTGGCCCGCACCATCGGCCCGGTCGACGACGCGAGCGGCGAGGGGGTGCGCCGCGCGATGGCCAAGCGCGTGGCGGTGACCTTCCGGCCGACCCGCGTCGCGAGCTGGGACCACCGCAAGGCCTTCCCCGCCACCACGTCACCGGAGCGCTGACCCGTGCCCCCACCCGAAGGACCGCCCACCCGCCGCCAGGTCCTCGCCGGGGCGGGCCTCACGCTGGCCGCCTGCCTGGTCGGCGGCGTCCCCGCCGACGCGAGCGCCGAGGTCGACGCGAGCGCCCCGCCGCTGGGGGAGTACGACGTGGTCGTCGTCGGTTCCGGCGCGGCCGGGATGACCGCCGCGCTGACGGCCGCGAAGCGCGGGCTGAGCTGCGTGGTGGTCGAGAAGGCCGCGACCTTCGGCGGTTCGGCCGCGAGGTCCGGCGCGGGCATCTGGGTCCCCAACAACGAGGTGCTGCTGGCGGCGGGCGTTCCGGACACCCCGCAGAAGGCGAGCGCCTACCTCGCCGCCGTGGTCGGCGCGGGCGTGCCCGCCGCGCGCAGGCAGGCCTTCCTGGCCCACGGTCCGGCCATGATCTCGTTCGTCGTCCGCAACAGCCCGCTGCGGTTCCGGTGGATGGAGGGCTACAGCGACTACTACCCGGAACTGCCGGGAGGCCTGCCGAACGGCCGGTCGATCGAACCGGACCAGTTGGACGGCAACGTCCTCGGCTCGGAGCTGGCGAACCTGAACCCGCCGTACCTGGCGACGCCCGCGGGCATGGTGGTGTTCGGCGCCGACTACAAGTGGCTGGCCCTGTCCCTGGTGAACGCCAAGGGGCTCGCGGTCGCGACGGCGGCGCTGGCCAGGGGGACCAGGGCGGCGCTGCTGGGCCAGAAACCCCTCACGATGGGGCAGGCGCTGGCGGGCGGCCTGCGCGCGGGCCTGATGGCCGCGAACGTCCCGGTCTGGCTCAACACCCCGTTGGTGGACCTGAACGTCGAGGGCGGCGCGGTCACCGGTGTGGTGGTGCGCAAGGACGGCGCCCAGGGCCTGATCAGGGCCAGGCGGGGCGTCATCGTGGGCTCCGGCGGGTTCGAGCACAACGCGGCCATGCGCGCCCAGTACCAGCGGCAGCCGATCGGAACCCAGTGGTCGGTGGGCGCCAGGGAGAACACCGGCGACGGCCACCGCGCGGGCGAGCGCGCGGGCGCGGCCCTGGACCTGATGGACGACGCGTGGTGGGGCCCGGCGATCCCCACCCCCGACTCGCCCTACTTCTGCCTCGCCGAACGCACCCTGCCCGGCGGCCTGATCATCGACCAGGCGGGGCAGCGCTACGTCAACGAGGCCGCCCCGTACGGCGACGTCGTGCACGTCATGTACGACCGGAACCCCGCCACCCCGTGCATCCCGTCGTGGCTGGTCGTCGACCAGAACTACCGCAACCGCTACCTGTTCGCCGACATCGCGCCCACCCTGCCGCTGCCGGACTCCTGGTACCGGTCGGGTGCGGTGGTGAAGAACTGGAGCCTGGAGGGTCTGGCCACGGCGATCGGCGTCCCGCCTGCCGCGATGAAGGCCACGGTGAGCAGGTTCAACGGGTTCGCGAGAACGGGCCAGGACACCGACTTCCGCCGCGGCGACAGCGCCTACGACCACTACTACACCGACCCCGCCGTGATCCCCAACTCCTGCCTGGCACCGCTGTGGGCGCCGCCGTACTACGCGTTCAAGATCGTCCCCGGCGACCTGGGCACGAAGGGCGGGATGCGCACGGACGCCCGCGCACGGGTGCTGCGGCCGGACGACACGGTGATCCCCGGCCTGTACGCGGCGGGCAACGCCAGCGCCGCCGTCATGGGCCGCAGCTACGCGGGCGCGGGCTCGACCATCGGTCCGGCCATGACCTTCGGGTACGTCGCGGCGAACGACATCGCGGATCGTTCTGCGGGGTGAGTGTTCGGCGTGTGGTTCTGGTGCGGTCGAGAGGGAGTTCCAGCGTGGTCGGCCGCGACCGCGAGTTCCGGCGTGGGTGGCCGATGTGACCTGGGGCCCCTCTTTTTGGCGCTAGTCGGGCCGAAACGGCAGGTGGAAAGCTTGCCGCCCGACCAATTCCAGCGCCAAGAACCCCAAGTCGCATCGGCCGCGGTCCAGGGCCGTGGCCGCCGGTTCCCTCGTGGTCGGGTGCTGTGCTTCCGGTTCCGTCGTGGGTCCGGTGGTGTGGCTTCCGGTTCTGTCGCGGTCCAGGGCCGTGGTCGCCGGTTCCGTCGTGGTCGGGTGCTGTGGCTTCCGGCCTGTGGTGGTCGGGTGCTGTGCCTGCCGGTTCCGTCGTGGCCACGCCCCTGTCGGGCATTCCTCGCGTGACCCCAGCCTCACGGGTCTCAGATTCCGCGGAAGTCCGGTCGGCGCTTGGCCGCGAATGCCACCGGCCCCTCCTTGGCGTCCTGGCTGCGGAACACCTCCACCCCCAACCGGGCGTCCACCTTGAAGGCCTCCTCCTCGGGCATCCCCTCGGTCTCCCGCATCGTCCGCAGGATCGCCGCGACGGCCAGCGGCCCGTTCGCGGCGATCAGCGACGCCAGCTCCATCGCCTTGTCCAGCGCCGTCCCGTCGGGCACGACGTGCCCGATCAACCCGATCCGCAGCGCCTCGGGCGCCAGGATGTGCCGTCCGGTCAACAACAACTCCGCCGCGACGGTGTACGGGATCTGCCGGGGCAGCCGCACCGCGGACCCGCCCAGCGGGAACAGCCCCCACCTGGCCTCCGACACGCCGAACCGGGCGCTCTCCCCGGCGACCCGGATGTCGGTCGCCTGGAGGATCTCCGTCCCGCCCGCCACGGCGGGCCCCTCCACCGCCGCGATCAGCGGCTTCGTCAGCCGCCGCCCCTTCAGCAGGGGTTCGATCACCGACAGGTCGGCGTCGCCGAAGCTGTCACCGGGGTGCTTGCGGTTCATGGCCTTCAGGTCGGCCCCGGCGCAGAACGCGCCACCCGCACCGGTCAGCACGCACGCCCGGATGGCCGGATCGGAGTCCACCCGGTCCCACGCCGAGAGCATGAGCTCCATCATCGGCCCGGACAGCGCGTTGCGCGCCTCCGGCCGGTTCATCGTGACGACCAGGACGGGGCCCACCCGCTCGACGAGGCAATGCGGTTCCTCAGCTACCTGCGACGTCATCTCCGAGGGCCTCCTGGATCGAGTCTGACCGCCTGGGGGATTGTCCACAACGATAACACGTTCTACTTTCGCGACATGGCCCTCAACGTCGCAGATCTCGTCGAGCACGCCGTTGACATCGTTCCGGATCGCGTCGCACTCCTCTGCGGCGAGCGGAAGGCAACCTACGCGCAGCTCGAAGAGCGCGCGAACCGTTTGGCCCACCACCTGGCTTTGAACGGTGTGGGCCCCGGCTCGCACGTCGGCCTGTACGCGCGCAACTCCATCGAACTGGTGGAGGCCATGATCGCCGTGTACAAGCTGAGGGCCGTGGCGATCAACGTGAACTACCGCTACACCAAGAACGAGTTGCAGTACTTGTTTGACCAGTCGGACCTCGTCGCGCTGGTGCACGAGCGCCGCTACTCCGACCTCGTGGCGCAGGTGCTGCCGACGGTGCCCCGGCTGCGGCACGCCGTGGTGATCGACGACGAGTCGGACGCCGACGCCTCCGGCCACGGCGGTGTGGACTACGAGACGGCGCTGGCGGGGGCCTCGCCCGAGCGGGACTTCGAGCAGCGCAGCGGGGACGACCTCTACATCCTCTACACCGGCGGCACCACCGGGATGCCCAAGGGCGTGATGTGGCGGCACGA
Organism: Umezawaea sp.; assembly: GCF_057122925.1. Taxonomy (NCBI): domain Bacteria; kingdom Bacillati; phylum Actinomycetota; class Actinomycetes; order Pseudonocardiales; family Pseudonocardiaceae; genus Umezawaea; species Umezawaea sp. The sequence continues at coordinate 46,589 of NZ_DBNGPQ010000158.1, forward strand.
GGACGTCTGGCGGGTGCTCGGCGGCGGCATCGACTTCGTCACCGGCGAGCACGTCACCGACGAGTGGCACCAGGCCCGGCAGGGAAAGGACTACGGGCTGGTCCGGCTCTGCCTGCCCCCGATGATCCACGGCGCCGCGCAGTGGGCCGTGCTCGGCGCGCTGTTCTCCGGGAGCACCGTCGTGCTCGTGCCCAAGTTCGACCCGGCCGAGGTGTGGCGGGCGGTCGAGCGGCACGGCGTCCAGGTGGCCGTGATCGTCGGCGACGCCATGGCCAGGCCCATGATCGAGGAGTTCCGCTCCGGCCGGTACGACGCCTCCTCCCTCGGCATCATCAACAGCAGCGCCGCGCTGTTCTCGCACACCGTCAAGGAGCAGTACCTGGAGGCGCTGCCGCACGTGACGCTGCTGGAGTCGATCGGCGCGTCCGAGACCGGCTCCACCGGCATCGGGGCGGTGTCCAAGCAGGTCCGGAAGACCGACGGCACGAGGGTGAAGCTCAACGACGACACCATCGTCATCGACGACGACGGGCGTCGGCTCGCGCCGGAGACCGGGGTCGTCGGCAGGCTCGCCCGCGGCGGCAACGTCCCGCTGGGCTACTACAAGGACCCCGAGAAGACCGCCGCGATGTTCCAGGAGGTCGACGGCAAGCGGTACACCGTGCCGGGCGACTACGCGCGGTTCGAGGCCGACGGCACGATCACGTTGCTGGGCAGGGGGAACACGTGCGTCAACACCGGAGGGGAGAAGGTCTTCCCCGAGGAGGTGGAGGCCGCGCTGAAGTCCCACCCCGACGTCTTCGACGCGCTGGTCATCGGCGTGCCCGACGAGCGGCTCGGGCAGCGGGTCGGCGCGCTGGTGCAGCCGCGGCCGGGCCGCGCGCCCGACCTGTCCGAACTGGACACCCACGTGCGGCGGGAGATCGCGGGCTACAAGGTGCCCCGGAGCGTGTGGCTGGTGGACGAGATCGCGAGGCTCCCCAGCGGCAAACCCGACTACCAGTGGGCCAAGCGCCACGCCGACGACCACGCGACGGCATCGCTGCCGGGCTGAGGAGGATCCATGCGCACGCCCCTGTGCGACACGCTGGGCATCGAACACCCCGTCCTCGGCTTCACGCCGTCCGAGCACGTGGCGGCGGCCATCAGCCGCGCGGGCGGGCTCGGCGTGCTCGGGTGCGTGCGCTTCAACGACGCCGCCGACCTCGACCGCGCGCTGACGTGGATGGACGAGAACACCGACGGCAGGCCCTACGGCGTGGACATCGTGATGCCCGCGACCGTGCCGACCGAGGGCACGTCCTTCGACCTCGACGAGCTCATCCCGCAGGGGCACCGCGACTTCGTGCGGCGGACGCTCCAGAAGCTCGGCGTGCCCCCGCTGCCCGCCGACGAGGAGTCCGGCGCGGGCGTGCTCGGCTGGCTGCACTCCGTGGCGCGGTCCCACGTGGACGTGGCGCTGGAGCACCCCGTCCGGCTCGTCGCGAACGCGCTCGGCTCGCCGCCGGACGACGTGGTCGAGCGGGTGCACGAGCACGGGATCCCCGTGGCCGCGCTCGCGGGCAGGAGCGAGCACGCGAGCAGGCACGTGGACAACGGCGTCGACATCGTGGTGGCGCAGGGCTACGAGGCGGGCGGTCACACCGGCGAGGTCGCCTCGATGGTCCTCGTCCCGGAGATCGTCGACGCCGTCGGCGACCGGGTGCCGGTGCTCGCCGCGGGCGGCATCGGCTCCGGCCGCCAGATGGCCGCCGCGCTCGCGCTGGGCGCCTCCGGGGTGTGGATGGGCTCGTACTGGCTCACCACCGCCGAGTACGCGCTGACGGGGCAGGGCTCCGCCACCCAGCGCGCGCTGCTGGCCGCCGGGTCGAGCGACACCGTGCGCACCCGGATCTACACCGGGAAACCGGCCCGCCTGCTCAAGACCAGGTGGACGCAGGCGTGGGCGGAGGCGGACGCCCCCGCGCCGCTGCCGATGCCCTTGCAGAACCTGCTGGTCAGCGAGGCGCACCAGCGCATCGCGAGGTCCGACGACCCCGAGGTGGTCTCCATGCCGGTCGGCCAGGTCGTCGGGCGGATGAACGAGGTGCGCCCGGTCGCCGAGGTCATGGCGACGCTGCTGCGCGAGGCCGACGAGGCGGTCGACCGGCTGGGCAAGCTGCGCTGAGGCGTGACGCGGGGGCCCTGGTCACGCCGGGTGCGCGGCCAGGGCCGCCCCGATCCCGCGCAGGTGCGCGGTCGCGCCGCCCAGGTCGAACTCCACGCGCTTGGCGGCGGTGAAGTACCGGTGCAGGCCGTGCTCGACGTCGATGCCCTGTCCTCCGTGGACGTGCACGGCCGTGTGCGCCACCCGGTGCCCCGCGTCGGCCGCCCAGAACTTGGCCGTGGCGACCTCCGTGTCGCACGGCAGGTCCGAGGCGAGCCGCCAGGCCGCCTGCCACAGCGTCAGCCGGATCGCGGCCACGTCGACGAACGCGTCGGCCAGCCGCTGCGACACCGCCTGGAAGCTGCCGATCGGCCGGTCGAACTGCACGCGGGTGCGGGCGTGCTCGGCGGTCAGCTCCAGCGCCCGCTCGGTGATCCCGAGCTGGAGCGCGCACAGCCCGACCGTGGCGCGCGCGACCAGCCACCGCGCTGTCCCGTCGCCCGGTGAGCCGAGCAGCCGGTCCTCGCCCAGCCGCACGCCCGCCAGTTCGAGCCACGCGGTGTCGTCGCCGTCCACGACCCGCTGCCCGGCCACCGTCACGCGCTCGTCGTGCGGGTCGACCAGGAACACCGCCGTGCCCCGCGAGGTCGTCGCGGGGACGAGGAACAGGTCCGCCACCGCACCCCACGGCACGGTGGTCTTCGCACCGGTCAGCGTCCACCCGTCCGGCCCGTGCTCGGCGGTGGTGGCGGGGGTGCCCGTGCCGTCGTCCAGCTCCTCCACGAGCGCCGCGGTCGGCAGCAGCTCCCCGGCGGCGGTCGGCTTCGCCCACGCCTCCCGCTGCTCGGCGGTGCCGAACGCGGCCAGCGCGGACGCGGCCACCGCGATCGACGGCAGGTACGGCACGGGCGCGACCGCGCGGCCCAGTTCGACCAGGACGCCGCACTGCTCCAGCAGCCCGAACCCGCCGCCGCCCACGTCCTCGGGCAGCGCGGCGGACAGCACCCCGGCCTCGGCGAGGTCCGCCCAGAGCGCGCGGTCGACGTGGCCGGGGGAGGCCTCGACCTGGCGCAGCCGGGCCGCGGTCACGTGGTCGGCCAGGATGTCGCGGGCCAGGCCCGCCAGTTCGAGCGTCGCCTCGGTCGGTGTGAAGTCCATGCGGTCCTCCCGGTCAGCGCGGGGCGGCGGGCAGGCCGAGGCCGACCCTCGCGATGATGTCCCGCTGGATCTCGTTGGTGCCGCCGCCGAAGGTGAGGATCAGCGACGACCGGTGCATCCGCTCGACCCGGCCGCGCAGCAGCGCCCCCGGCGACCCGGCGCGCACGACGCCGTGCGCGCCCAGCACCTCCATCAGCAGCCGGTACGCCTCGGTCGCGAACTCGGTGCCGAACACCTTCGTCGCCGACGCCTCCGCCGGGTTCGGCGCCCGCTCGGCGTCGGTCGCGATCTTCCAGTTCAGCAGCTTCAGGTACTCGGTCTTCGCGTGCACGCGGGCCAGGTGCAGCCGCACCCACTCCTGGTCGACCACGCGGTCGCCGGTGCCGGGCAGCGTGGTCGACCGCGCCCACTCCCGCACCTCCTGGAGCGCGGTTTGCAGGGGCGCGGCCGAGCTGAGCGCCACGCGCTCGTGGTTGAGCTGGTTGGTGATGAGCTTCCAGCCCTCGTTCTCCGCGCCGACCCGGTTCGCCACGGGCACGCGCACGTCCTGGTAGTAGGTGGCGCTGGTGGTCGGCCCGGCCATCGTGCGCACGGGCGTCCAGGAGAAGCCGGGGGAGTCGGTCGGCACGACCACCATGCTCAACCCCTTGTGCCGCGGCGCCTCCGGGTCCGTGCGGCAGGCCAGCCACACGTGGTCGGCGTACTGCACGAGGCTGGTCCACATCTTCTGCCCGGTGATCACGTACTCGTCGCCGTCGCGGACGGCGCGGGTGCGCAGCGCGGCCAGGTCGGTGCCCGCCTCGGGCTCGGAGTAGCCGATGGCGAAGTGGGTCTCGCCGCGCGCGATCCCCGGCAGGTAGCGGGCCTTCTGCTCGGGCGTGCCGAAGGCCATGATCGTCGGCCCGATCGAGTTGATCGTCAGGAACGGCACCGGCGCGCCCGCGACGGCCGCCTCGTCCACGAAGATCAGCTGCTCGATCGTGGGACGGCCGCGCCCGCCGTGCTCCTCGGGCCACCCGAGGGTGAGCCAGCCGTCGTGCCCCATCCGGCGGACGGTGTCCTTGTACGTCGCGGAATCGCCGTAGTCGCCGTCGCCCGAGGTGAGGGCCTCCCGGCGCTCCGGGGTCATCAGCGCGGCGAAGTAGCTCCGCAGTTCCCGGCGCAGGTCCTCCTGCTCGGGCGTGTACCCGATGTGCATGCGTCCTCCGCTGGCTCGGGATGCGAAGCGACCACTACTCTAGAACGAGTTCTAGTTCAGTGTGAAGGGCTCAGGGGAGGTAGTCGTGAAGGTCAGCGTCGACCCGGTGCTGTGCGAGGCGAACGGCGTCTGCGTCGGGGTCCTCCCGGACGTCTTCGACCTCGACGACGACGAGGTGTTGCAGGTGCGACCCGGTGATCTGGCCGAGGGGGAGGTGGAACCGGCCAGGAGGGCGGTCGCGGCGTGCCCGCGCAACGCCCTGCGGCTCGCCGAGTAGGGCGCACACGGATGGACCTTGTGATGAATGAGAACAGATTCTAGTGTGCCCTGTATCCAGCTCAGCCGTGAACTCGACGAGGAGTGATACCGGTGAAGGCAGCCGTGCTGAACCAGATCGGCGACGACAAGCTCGAACTCCGCGACGACGTGACCACCACGGCACCGGGCCCCGACGAGGTCCGCATCAGGGTCAGGGCGTGCGGGATCTGCCACAGCGACCTCTCCGCGATGAACGGCACCCTGCCCGCGCTCGCCCCCGGCGTCGTCGGCCACGAGGGCGCGGGCGAGATCGTCGAGGTCGGCAGCGCGGTGACCTCGCTCGCCGTCGGCGACCACGTCGTGGTGACGTTCGTGCCGCCCTGCGGGACCTGCCGCAACTGCGTCAGCGGCGAGACGCACCTGTGCATCGTGCACGCCATGGCGGCGTTCACCTCCCCGCGCTTCCTGGTCGGCGGCAACCCGGCCTTCGGCTACGCCGGGCTCGGCACGTTCGCGGAGGAACTGGTCGTGCCCGCCGCCGGAGCGATCAGGATCGACGACGACGTGCCGTTCGAGATCGCCGCGCTGATCGCCTGCGGCGTGATCACCGGCGTGGGCGCGGTCCTCAACACCGCCAAGGTCGAGGCGGGGTCCGACGTCGTGGTCATCGGCTGCGGCGGTGTCGGCGTCTCGGTCATCCAGGGCGCGCGGCTCGCGGGCGCGGCCCGGATCATCGCGGTGGACCCGGTGGTGGAGAAGCACGAGGTGGCCAAGCACTTCGGCGCGACGCACGCCACCACCCCCGAGGGCCTCGCCGAGCTGAACCAGTCGCTGGTGGGCGGCATGGGCTTCGACTACGGCTTCGACGTCGTCGGCCTGCCCGCCACCATCCGGTCGGCGTGGGACGTCACCCGGCGCGGCGGCCACGTCGTGATCGTGGGCGCGGGCCGGGCCGACGCGATGGTCGAGTTCAGCGCGCAGGAGCTGTTCCTGCACGACAAGACCCTGCACGGGTCGTTCTACGGCACGGCGAACGTCCGCCGGGACGTGCCGCGCCTGGTGGCGCTGTGGCGCGCGGGACGGCTCGACGTGGAGTCCATGATCAGCAAGCGGATCCGCCTGGAGGACGTCAACGAGGGGCTCCAGGTGCTGCGCGGCGGTGGCGCCTCCGTCCGCCAGGTCATCATCTTCGACTAGGAGGGCGTCCACCGTGGACCTCGCGGGCAAGGTGGCGGTCGTGACCGGCGCGGGCGCCGGGCTCGGCCGGGCGGAGGCGCTGGCGCTGGCCCGTGCGGGCGCGGACGTCGTCCTCAACGACCTCCCCGGCGCGGCGGACACCGTCGTGGAGGAGGTCGAGCGGCTCGGCGCCAAGGCCGTCGTGGTCGAGGGCGACGTCGGCGACCGGGCCACCGCGGACGGTCTGCTCGCGGCGGCCGTCGAGCACTTCGGCGGCCTGCACGTCGTGGTGAACAACGCGGGCGTGCTGCGGGACCGGATGCTGTTCAGCACCTCCGACGACGACTGGGACCTGGTGCTGCGGGTGCACCTGCGCGGCCACTTCCTCGTGTCCCGCGCGGCGGCGACCTACTGGCGGGCCCGCGCCAAGGAGACGGGCGGACCGGTGTACGGGCGGGTCGTGAACACCTCGTCGGAGGCGTTCCTGCTCGGCCCGGCCGGTCAGCCGAACTACGCGGCGGCCAAGGCGGGGATCGTCGCGCTGACCCTGTCGACCGCGCAGGGTCTGGCCCGCTACGGCGTCCGCGCCAACGCGATCTGCCCGCGCGCCCGCACCGCCATGACCGAGCACGTCTTCGGCGAGGGGCCCCGCGACGGCGTCGACCCCCTCGCGCCGGAGCACGTCGGGGCGTTCGTCGCGCACCTCGCCTCCCCGGCCGCCGACGCGATCAGCGGCCAGGTCTTCGTCGTGCACGGGGGCGTGATCGCGCTGATGGCCCCGCCCACCGTGGAGCGGCGGTTCGACTCGACCGAGGACCTCGCCGCCCACTTCGCGGCCAGGGACCCCCGGCGGACGTTCGCCTGCACCGAGACGCTTTCCCTGTCCTGATCCCGCGTTCGAGGAGGAGCAGTGGTGTTCACCGTAGGACCGCACCGGGAGACGCTCGGGTTGAAGGACGGTCAGCTCCTGGTCGGCGGCGAGTTCCGCTCGGCGGCCGACGGCCGGACGTGGACGCACCACCACCCCGCCACCGCCGAGGTGGTCGGGCGGTTCGCCGTCGCCTCCGAGCAGGACGTGGACGACGCCGTGCGCGCCGCCCGCCGCGCGTTCGACGACGGCCCGTGGCCGAGGTGCGGCGCGGGGCAGCGGGTCAAGGTGCTGCACCGGTACGGCGAGCTGCTGCGGGAGCACGCCGACGAGCTGCGCGGCCTCCAGGCGCTCGACAACGGCGTGCCGCTGTCGTTCGGGCAGGTCTACGGCACGTCGGTGGCCATCGCCGCGGACATCTTCGACCACCACGCGGGCTGGATCGACAAGGTCGGCGGCGAGACCCTGCCGCCGTACCAGGGCGGCGACCACCTGGCGATGACGTTCCGGGAGCCGGTCGGCGTCGTCGCGGCCGTGCTGCCGTGGAACGCGCCGTTCGTGCTCTTCGCGCAGAAGCTCGCGCCCGCGCTCGCCGCGGGCTGCACGGTCGTCGTCAAACCCTCGGAGTACGCGTCGTTCTGCGTGATCCGCATGGTCGAGCTGCTGATCGAGGCGGGCCTGCCGGACGGCGTCGTCAACCTCGTCACCGGGCCGGGGGAGCCGACCGGGGCGGCGCTGGTCGGCCACCCGCTCGTCGACAAGATCAGCTTCACCGGCAGCCGGTCGGTCGGCGGGCTCGTCGTCGAGGCGTCCGCCGGGACGACCAAGCGCGTGTCGCTCGAACTGGGCGGCAAGAGCCCGGCGCTGGTGTTCCCCGACGCCCAGAACGTCGGCCTGGCCGCGATGACGTGCATGGGCATGGTGACGATGGGCCTGTCCGGTCAGGCGTGCGTGGCGCACACCAGGGCGCTGGTGCACCGGAGCGTGCTCGACGAGTTCCTGGCCTCCGCCGAGGTGCTCGCGGGCGTGGTCACCTTCGGCGACCCGTTCGACCCCGCCGTGATGGCCAGCCCGCTGATCAACCGGCGGCAGCTCGACCGCGTGCTCGGCTACATCGAGAAGGGCCAGGAGGAGGGCGCTCGCCTGGTCACCGGCGGCAAGCGCCTGGACGGCGACTACGCGGACGGCAACTTCGTCGCCCCGACGATCTTCGCCGACGTGCGCAACGACATGACCGTGGCCCGCGAGGAGATCTTCGGCCCGGTGCTCGCGGTCGTGCCGTTCGACGACGAGGACGAGGCGGTCCGGATCGCCAACGACACCGAGTACGGCCTGGGCGCGGGCATCTACACCAACGACGTCCGCCGCGCGTTCCGCGTCGCCAGGCGGCTGCGCGCCGGGATGATCGGCGTCAACGGCTTCCAGCTCGAACCGCACGTGCCCTTCGGCGGCTACAAGCAGTCCGGGCTCGGGCGGGAGGGCGGCCGGAGCGCCTACGAGGCCTACACCGAGCTGAAGACCGTGATGATGCCGTTGACCGACGAGCTGATGTGACCGTGGGCAGGTTGGACGGCAAGGTCGCGATCATCACCGGCGCCGCGCGCGGCCAGGGCGCCGCCGCGGCCCGGCGGTTCACCGCCGAGGGCGCGCGGGTGGCGATCACCGACGTCCGCGACGAGGAGGGCGAGCGGCTCGCCGAAGAACTCGGCGGGTCCGCCCTCTACCGCCACCTGGACGTGTCCTCCGAGGACGACTGGTCGCGGGTCGTGGCGGAGACGACGGACGCCTGCGGCGAGATCACCGTGCTGGTGAACAACGCGGGCGTCCTGCACTTCTCCGCCGTCGACGAGACCTCGCTCGCCGACTACCAGCGGGTGGTCGCGATCAACCAGACCGGCACGTTCCTCGGGATGCGCGCGGTGGTCCCGTCGATGACGCGGGCGGGCGGCGGGTCGATCGTCAACGTGTCCTCCGTGGAGGGACTGGCCGGGATGCCCTACCTGGTCGCCTACACCGCCACCAAGTTCGCCATCCGCGGCATGACCAAGGTGGCCGCCGTGGAACTGGGGGAGCGCGGCATCCGGGTCAACTCCGTGCACCCCGGCGCGGTCGACACCCTCATGGTGAGCGACGCGCTCGGCGGACTGGTGGTCGACGTGGGGCGGATCGGCCGCAAGGTCGCGCTGCGCCGCGTCGGGCAGCCGGAGGACGTCGCGAACGTCGTGCTGTTCCTCGCCTCCGACGAGAGCTCCTACTGCACCGGGTCGGAGTTCGCCGTGGACGGCGGTGCCACCGCGACGCACGGGCTGGGCTGACGTCAGACCCGCACCGCCTCGGCGACGTGCCTGGCCATCAGGGCGTAGGTCGTGCGGGTCTCCTCGGTGTCGTCGATGTCGTACCCGTGGTCGGCCCCCGCGACGTCGTGGTGCTCGACCAGCGCGCCGACGGCCCGCAGCCGCCGCGCGTACCGCGCGCCCTCCTCCCGGAGCCGGTCGAGTTCGGCCGTGACGACGAGCGCGGGAGCGATCCCGGTCAGGTCGGCGGTGTCCGCCGGGTTGGCGGGCGACACCAGCGGGTCGGTGCGCGCGGACCGGTCCGGCACGTACGCGGTGTCGAAGACCTCGCCCATCCACGGGCGCAGCAGCGGCTTCGCGAGCGGCGACGGCTTGTCCGCGGGGCTGACGGCGAGGTCGAGCGGCGGGTAGTGCAGGACCTGGAGCGCGATCGGCGGCCCGCCCAGCTCCAGCGCCTGGCGCGCCACGGCCGCCGCGAGCCCGCCGCCCGCGCTCTGCCCGCCCACCGTCAGCCTCGCGCCGTCCCACCCGTGCTCGCCGCCGTGGTCCGCGACCCACCGGACGACGTCGAACGCCTGCCGCGCGGGCACCGGGAACCGGTGCCGCGGCGCCACGGCGTAGTCGACGTTGACGACGACCACCCCGGCCTCGGAGGCCAGGTACCGGCACAGCGGGTCGTCGAGCGTGATCCCGCGCATGACGTACCCGCCGCCGTGGAAGTTGACGTGCACCGCCGGGGCCGGGTCCCGGCCCGAGGGCAGGTAGACGACGGCGCGCGCCGGTCCGACGGCCGTCGGGACCGCGATCTCCCGCGTCCGCACCCGGTACTCGGGCAGCAGGCTCGCGGCGCGCCGGGCGATCGTGCCCGCGGCGAGCCGGTTCGCGCCCTGCATGAGCCTGGCCACGACGTCGGCCACCAGGGGCGTGCCGAGGATCGACATGGTTCCTCCATCGTGCGGTCTCATCCGACGGACGACGCCAATGTACGGGTGATCCCGCGCGCGGCGGTCTGGACCAGGGGTGCCAGCGCCGCCGGGTCCGCGCCGTCCGCCCGCACCACCAGCGACACCGCGGCCACGACCTCGTCGTCGGCGTCGCGGATCGGTGCCGCCACGGACAGCGCGTCCGTGGTGACCTGGCCGTCGCTGACGGCGTAGCCGTTGCGCCGCACGTCCGCCAGCACCTCCCGCAGCCGCACCGGGTCGGTCGTGGTCTTCGCGCTGTACCCGCGCAGCGGCGCCGACAGCATCTCCTCCTGCACCTCGGCGGGCGCGTGGGCGAGCAGCACCAGACCGACCCCGGTGGCGTGCAGCGCGAACCGGCCCCCGACGCGGGTCTTGACCGGCACGGCGTCGCGGCCCGCGATCCTCTCGACGAACACCAGCTCCAGCCCGGCCCGCACGGCGAGCTGGACGTTCTCGTGGGTGACCTCGTACAGGTCCTCCATGAACGGCATGGCCGCCTCGCGCAGACCGAGCCCGCGCGGGGCGAGGGACGCGACCTCCCACAGCCGCAGGCCGATGCGGAACCTGCTGTCCGGACCGCGTTCCAGCGCGCCCCACGCCACCAGCTCCATGGCGCGGCGGTGCGCCGTCGGCAGGGACACGTCCGCCCGCCGCGCCAGCTCCGTGAGGGTCAGGGCGTGCGCCTCGGGCGTGAACGCCTCCAGCAGGGCGAGCACCTTCGACGTGACCGACCGACCCGTCACAGGTCGAGGACCAGTCGGGAGCCGCGCGCGCGGGAGACGCAGATCATCATCGTGTCGCAGGCCTCCTTCTCCGCCTCGGTGAGCAGCGAGTCGCGGTGGTCGGGAACCCCGTCCAGGACGGGCGTCTCGCAGGTGCCGCACGTCCCCTCGCGGCACGACCACAGCACCGGCACCCCGGCCTCCTCGACCACGTCGAGCACCGACCTGTCCGGTGGCACGGCGAGGACCGTCCCCGACCGCGCCAGCTCGACCTCGAAGCCCGCCCGCCGGGACGAGGTCGGCGCGGGGGTGAACCGCTCGACGTGCAGCGCCCCCGGCGGCCTGCCCGCGCAGCGCCGCTCGACCTCGGCCAGCAGCGGTTCGGGACCGCAGCAGTAGACGGCGGTGTCCGGGTCGGGGTCGCGCAGCAGGGCGTCCAGGTCGAGCAGCCCCGTCTCGTCCTGCGGCCGGACGTCCACCCGGTCGCCGTACGCGCGGGACAGGTGCTCCCGGAACGCCATCGACGCCCGCGTCCGCCCGCCGTACACCAGCCGCCAGTCCGCCCCGAGCGCGTCGGCCGCCGCCACCATCGGCAGGAACGGCGTGATGCCGATGCCGCCCGCGACGAACAGGTAGCGCTTCGCCTCCACCAGCGCGAAGTGGTTGCGCGGACCCCGGACGCGCACCGCGTCGCCCGGCCGGAGCCGGTCGTGCACGTGGTCCGACCCGCCTCGGCCGTTCGGCTCGCGCAGCACCGCCACCCGCAGTTCCGACCGGTCGGCCGGGTCGCCGCACAGCGAGTACTGCCGCACCAGGTCCGGGCGCAGCACGAGGTCGACGTGCGCGCCCGGCTCCCAGGCGGGCACGTCGTCCCCGTCGCGGTGGCGCAGGCTCATCACGACCACCCCGGCCGCGACCTCCTCCCGGTGCGCCAGCAGGAGGTCGAACTCCTGCTCGGCGGCGGCCCGAGCCGTCATCGCGCGCTCACGGCCAGCGGTTGCCGCCGCGCGGGCGCGGACCCGGACTCGTGGCCCACCGGGTGGGCGAGCAGCCAGTCCCAGAGCACGACCGGGTCCTCGAAGTCGCGTTCGGCGCCGCAGTGGCACACGGCCACCAGCAGATCGGTGCCCAGCCGCCAGTGGACCCGGTGCACGGCGTCACCGCGCAGCACCGCGACCCGGCCGGTCATACCCGCGCCGCCCGCGCGCCCTCGGCCGCGTCGGCGGCCATCCGCTCGAGGAAGCGCCGGGCCGCCAGGCCGCCGGTGTCGATGTTGACCGACAGTTCCTGGTAGCCGTCGGGTTCCGCCTGGATCACCTTCTCCAGGATGTCGAGCGCGGTCACGTCCTGGAGCACCACCGTGCGGTTGCTCTCCGCCAGGAAGTCCGACACGCCCTGGTCGTCGAGGGCGAAGTCCCGCGCCACGGCCCAGAAGTCGTGCGTGCTGTGCTCGGTCTCCGGGGTGATGGCGTAGACGACCTCGACGTGGAAGCCGTTCGGGTCGGACCCGTCCTCCTCGGGCAGCACGCCCACCGGGGCCACCCGGCTGTGCAGCAGGTACAGGCACGGCGGCCGGTACTCGATGTCCTGCCAGCGGGTGATGCGGCCCTCGATGCCGGTGGACTTCGCGTAGAACGGCGGGCACGCGGCGTCGTCCATGTGCCTGCTGACGTAGATGGTCCGGTTGTCCTCGTCCACCTCGGTCGTGATCGGCGTCTCCGCCACCTCGGGCGTGCCGATGTACCCGCCGTGCAGGTAGGTCTCGTGCGACAGGTCGAGCAGGTTGTCCACCAGCAGCAGGTACCGGGCCGCCAGCGGCTCCATCCCGCACACCGTCGTGTACCCGGGGTCGACGAGCCAGGGCGCCCTGGGGATCAGCGCCTCGTCGGCCAGGTCGGGGGCGCCGATCCACACCCAGACGAACGAGTCCCGCTCCACCACGGGGTAGGCGGGCACCCGTGCGGTGCGGGGGATCCGGGCCTGGCCGGGGACGGCCACGCACGTGCCCGCCTTGTCGTAGGTGAAACCGTGGTAGCCGCAGATGATCGTGTCGCCGTCGAGCCTGCTCTCCGAGAGCGGGTAGCGCCGGTGCACGCACCGGTCGGCGAGCGCGACCACCTCCCCGGTCTCGGCCCGGTAGAGCACCAGCGGCTCACCGAGGACGGTCCTGGCGAAGAGCTCACGGCCGATCTCGTGTCCGTAGGCGGCCACGTACCACTGGTCGCGCACGAAGGCGGTCATCACAGCGCGGTCTCCCGTCCTGCCACGAGTGGACCGCCCGGAGGCCGTGGTGGTGACGTCCGGGGCGGCGCCCGCCGGGATGGCGGGTGTCCAGGACAGTGGAGCAGCGCGCCCGTCGCGGGAAGCCCGGTTTTCAGTGGGTGAAAGGGAATCCTCGTCGCGGTGCCGGGACGGGGCGGCCACCGTCGCGCGCGGGACGTCCGCGAGTTCCGCCGTGGTCGCCGCCCACCGGTTGCCGACGGAGGGGGAGCGGGCCCGCGACCGACTTTCCCCCTGGGTTAAAGACCTGGATCTTCCGCGCGCGCTTCCCTAGCGTCGCACGGGCCCGCGGGCGCAGTCGCGCGACCTGCCGCGACCGGGACGAGGACGGGGACGGCCATGTCCGAAGCTCTGGAGGCGATCGAGCGGCAGGCCCGCCGCGGCCCCGACAGCCCGGCACTCGTCGTCGGCGAGCAGGTGCTCACCTACCGGAGCCTGGTCGACACCGCCGCGGAACTCGCGGGCAGGCTGGTCGCCGCGGGGGTGGAGCCCGGCACCGCGGTCGTCCTGTTCCTGCCGCAGGGCGCCGCCGCGCTGGTCGGCGTGCTCGCCACGCTCCGGGCGGGCGCGTCCTTCGCGGTGGTCGACCCCGACCACCCCGCCGAGCGGCTCGACTCCGTCCTGGAGGTCGCCGACTGCGCCGCGATCGTCCACCTCGGTGCCGTCAGGGGGCCGCTGCGCGACGTGGAGCGCCCACCGCCGCTGGTCGAGTTCACCGCGCGGGGGCGGTCGCGACCGGACCGTCCGGTCGCCGCGGACGGCCGCCACCCGGCGTACCTCCTGCACACCCCGGTGCCCGCCGGACGACCGAAGACGATCGTGATCACCAGGTCGAACCTGGACGCCGCCATCACCGGCCACACCACCCTGTACGGACCGGCCCCGGTCGTCCTGCCCGCACTGCCCGTGTCCGACGACGGCGTGCTGGGCGCCCTCTTCGCCACCCTGGCGTCCGGCGGCACCCTCGTGCTGCCCGACGCGCGCGAACTGGCCGACCCGCGAGCCGTGGCAGCCCTGGCCACCCGCCACCGGACCACGCACCTGCTCACCACCCCGTCGTCGCACCACCGACTGCTCGACCGGGCCGACCTCCTCCCGGCCACCCTCGACCTGTGCCTGCTGCACGGCGAACCGGTCACCCCGGACCTGGTGGCACGACACCGCGCCTCCCTGCCCCGCACCCGCGTGACGACCGTCCACGGCCCCGCCGAGGCCACGATCGCCTGCCTCGCCCACGCGGTCACCGGCAGTCCGAAGTGGACGATCCCGCTGGGCAGGCCCTTGGCGGGCACGACGATCCTGGTGCTCGACCCCCACCTCCGCCCCGTACCGCCGGGAGAGGTCGGCGAGCTGTACGTGGGCGGCGCCGCGGTCGGCCCCGGCTACGCCTGCGACCCCGGCCGCACCGCGGAGCGCTTCGTCGCGAACCCCGCGGGCGACGGCACGACCGTCTACCGCACCGGCGACCTGGTCTCCGTCGACCCGACCGGGACCGTGGTGTTCCACGGCCGGGCGACCACCCCTATAAAGGCGGCTCCACCTGCGGAGGAGGCCGTGATCGCTCGGCCGCTCGGGTGACTTTCGGCGGTACCCCGAAGTCGTGTGGGCGCAGCTCGGCACGTGACGCAGGTCTCACGGGTGAACCTCTTCGTGTCCCTGTAGAGCAGCGCACGAGAGGACCGCACCGATCATGCGTCCATTCCGCCGCAGACCCGTCCGTTCCAGACGCACGACCGCCGCGGCCGTGGCGACCCTCGTGGTCGCCGCCACCGTGACGGCACTCCCGCCCACCGCCTCCGCCGCCGTGCCGACCGGCTTCACCGACACCCTCGCCATCGGCGGCCTCAGCAGCCCCACCGCCGTGTCCTTCGCCCCGGACGGCAAGGTCTTCATCGCCGAGAAGAGCGGCCTGGTCAAGGTCTTCGACTCCCTCTCGGACACCACGGCCACCGTCTTCGCCGACCTCCGCACGCAGACCCAGGACTTCTGGGACCGCGGTCTGCTCGGCCTCGCGGTCGACCCGCAGTTCCCCGCCCGCCCGTTCGTCTACGTCGCCTACACCTACGACGCCGTGCCCGGCGGCACCGCGCCGCGCTGGGGGGACGCCTGCCCGACCCCTCCCGGCGCCACCGACCAGGGCTGTGTCGTCACCAGCCGGGTCTCCAAGCTGACGATGGGCGCGGGCGGTGTGGCCACCGCCGAGCAGCCGCTGGTCACCGACTGGTGCCAGCAGTACCCCAGCCACTCCATCGGCACGGTCGCCTTCGGACCCGACGGCGGGCTGTACGTCGGCGGCGGTGACGGGGCGAGCTTCAACTTCACCGACTACGGCCAGGTCGGCAACCCCTGCGCCGACCCACCGTCGCCCGCGGGCACGAACCTCACCTCGCCCACGGCCCGCGGCGGCGCGCTGCGGTCGCAGTCGATCCGCCGCCCGGCGGGCGAGCCGGTCACCCTCGACGGCACGATCACGCGCATCGACCCGGACACCGGCGCGGGCCTGCCCGGCAACCCGTTCGCGGGCAGCGCCGACGCCAACGCCCGCCGCGTGATCGCCTCCGGCCTGCGCAACCAGTTCCGGTTCGCGTTCCGGCCCGGCACCGAGGAGCTGTGGGCCGGTGACGTCGGCTGGAACACCTGGGAGGAGATCAACCGGATCACCGACGTGAACGACGGCACGGCGGAGAACTTCGGCTGGCCCTGCTACGAGGGCGCCGCGCGCCAGGGCGGCTACGACGGCGCGAACCTCTCCCTGTGCGAGTCGCTCTACACCGGAGCGGGCCAGACCGCGCCGTACTACACCTACAACCACTCGGCGAAGGTCGTGTCGACCGACCCGTGCCCCACCGGCGGATCGTCGGTCTCCGGCATCGCGTTCGAGTCCACCAGCAACTACCCGGCGGCCTACGACGGCGCGCTGTTCTTCGCCGACAGCTCGCGCGGCTGCATCTGGGCGATGCAGACCACCGCGGGCCAGCCCGACCCCGCCAAGCTGGTGCCGTTCGTGACCGGCGTGAACGTCCCCGTGCAGATCACCACCGGTCCCGGTGGCGACCTGTTCTACCTCGCCCTCGGCGCGGGCCAACTGCGCCGGGTCGGCTACCCCGAGGGCAACCGCGCGCCGACCGCCGCCGCCACGGCCACCCCGTCCTCCGGCCCCGCGCCGCTGGCCGTGCAGTTCAGCGGCACCGGGTCGACCGACCCCGACGTCGGCGACACCCTGTCCTACGCGTGGGACCTCGACGGCGACGGCGCGTACGACGACTCCACGTCCGCCACCCCGACCCGCACCTACAGCACCCAGGGCACGGTCGTGGTGGGCCTGCGCGTCACCGACCAGGACGGCGCGTCCGGCACCACGACGGTCACCGTCACGGTCGGCACGCCGGTCGCGCAGGACCCGGTGCCGGTGATCGACGATCCGACCGCCGCGCTGCGCTGGGCCGTGGGCCAGAACGTCCCGTTCACGGGCCACGCGACCGACGCGCAGGACGGCACGCTGCCCGCGTCCGCGCTGCGCTGGCGGTTGAGCATCCAGCACTGCGCGAGCAGCGGCTCCTGCCACGAGCACGTCGTGCAGGACTGGGCGGGCGTGGCGTCGGGCTCGTTCACCGCGCCCGACCACGAGTACCCGTCCTACCTGGAGCTGTCGCTGACGGCCACCGACTCCTCCGGCCGCTCCGCCACCAGCAAGGTCAGGCTCGACCCGCGCACGGTCGCCCTGAGCTTCACGTCCTCCCCGAGCGGACTCCGGCTCAGCGTCGGCGGCACGGCGTCCACGACACCGTTCACCCGCACCGTGATCGTCGGGTCGAACAACTCGGTCAGCGCGCCGAGCCCCCAGTCCGGCCCGCTCGGGTTGCGCTTCCGCTTCAACCGGTGGTCCGACGGAGGCGCCCAGACGCACAACGTCGTCGCACCGGCGTCGGCCACGACGTACCGGGCGACCTACTCGCTCTGCGCCTGCTGACCACCCGGTGCGGGCGCGGGTCCCGATCCGCGCCCGCACCGGGTCACGCGTTGTCCGACCACCACTCCTGCCCGGTCCCGCCCAGCGTCGAGATCGGGTCGTAGTACGGGTAGCGGCGGTCCAGCGCCTCCGGGTCGGCCAGCTCGATGCCCGTCCGGTAGTTCTTCGTCCAGTAGGAGATCCCCAGCTCGCGGTCGTACTCGGCGAGCTGGTGCACCCACCTCTTGCCCACGTACGGCACGTCGCACACGATGCGCGGCGTCGCGTAGCCGGGCAGGTACCCCATGATCGCGTGCTGGAGGGCCTGCGCCTCCCACACCGCCACCCGCCAGTGCTCGGCGTTCGGGATCATGTCGCACATGTAGAAGTAGTACGGCAGGATGTTCGCCTCGCCCTGGAGCGCGAAGCACAGGTCCAGCAGGTCGTTCGGGGTGGCGTTGACGCCCTTCATGAGCACGCCCTGGTTGCGGACGTCGCGGACGCCGACCTCCAGCGCCGTGCGCGCGGCCTCGGCGACCAGCGGGGTCACCGACTGGGCGTGGTTCACGTGCGTGTGGATCGCCAGGTTGACGCCCCGGCGGGCCGCCGTGCGGGCCACGCGCTCCAGGCCCTCGACGACCCTGGGCTGCAACCAGTGCTGGGGGAGACCCGCCAGCGCCTTGGTGGCCAGGCGGACGTCGCGGACCGTGTCGATGTCGAGCAGCCGCATGAGGAACGACTCCAGCTGCGCCCACGGGACGTTGGCGACGTCACCGCCGGACACGACCACGTCGCGGACGCCGGGCGTGCGCTTGAGGTAGTCGACCATCTGGTCCTGGCGGTCGACCGGCTTGAGCAGCAGCTTGTGCTTCTGGACCGTGGGCGTGCTGTTGCCGACGAGGTCCATGCGGGTGCAGTGGCCGCAGTACTGGGGGCACGTCGACACCAGCTCGGCCAGCACCTTGGTGGGGTAGCGGTGGGTCAGGCCCTCCACCACCCACATCTCGGCCTCGTGCAGCGAGTCGCGCTCGGAGTGCGGGTGGCTCGGCCACACCGGGTCGCGGTCGGAGCGCACCGGCACCATGTAGCGGCGCACCGGGTCCGCGAGGAAGGCGTCCGTGAAGTCCTCCGGGGCCGCGTCCGGTGCCATGGTGTTCAGCATCTGGGGCGGCAGCAGCATCGACATCGTGGCCAGCTCGGCCTGGTCGGCGGCCAGGTCCTCGTAGAAGCGCTCGCTGAGCAGGTCGCCCGCGACCTTGCGGAGCTGCTTCGCGTTCTTCACGCAGTTCACGCGCTGCCACTGCGCGTCGCGCCACTGCGCGTCGGTGACGTGGCTCCAGCCGGGGAAGCGGCGCCAGTCGGGCTCGACCAGCTCCTTGCGCACGTAGGTGTACGGCTGGTGGTCGATGCCCTCGGACGCGGGCGCGACCTCGTGAAGCGCAGTCATACGTACCCCCTACGGGTTGGTTCGCGTAAAGATATCCTGACACAGCGCCAGTTGGACGTAAATATTGCGGCACGAGGGCGTGTTGACCGTGTTACACGTGTCAAGGGAGCGATTTGACCGACTTGTGCGTTGAGGGGACATGCGCGTCTTCCTGTTGCTGTTGGTCGGCATGGCCGTCGAGATCGGCACGCTCATCGCTGTCGGCGAGTCCGTGGGGGTGCTCGCCACCGTCGGGCTGCTGATCCTGGGCGGTGTCGTCGGCTCGATGCTGCTGCGCCGCGAGGGCGCCCGGACGATGGCGTCGTTCTCCGAGGCGCTGCGCACCCGGCGCGCGCCGCACCAGGAGGTCGCCGACGGCGTGCTGATCGCCGCCGCGGGCGCGCTGGTCATCCTGCCCGGCTTCGTCAGCGACGTCGCCGCGCTCTTCCTGCTGTTCCCGCCGACCCGCCGCCTCGTCAGCCGCCGCATCGCCCGCCGCTCCGAGGAGCGCGCCGCCACGGCCGTGCTCAACCACCAGTACGGCCGTCCGCGGACCGCGGGCGGCGTCGTCGTGGACGGGGCCGTGGTCGAGGGTGTCGTGGTCGACGTCGACCCCGAGCCGCGCCCGTCCGGCAGGCCCGAACTGGCCTAGCGCGGTGGCCGCGCTAGTCGGAGGCCGCCGTCGTCCGGAAGGTCCGCCGGTAGGCCAGCGGTGACACCCCGATCGCCGCGTGGAGGTGCTGCCGCAGGGACGTGCCGGTGGCGAAGCCGACCCGGCCCGCGATCTCGTCGACCGGGAGGTCGCTCGACTCCAGCAGTTCGCGGGCGCGGGCGAGGCGCTGCTGGATGACCCACCGGCCGGGGCTCAGGCCGACCTCGTCGGAGAAGCGGCGGGCGAAGGTGCGCGGGCTCATCCGCGCGTGCTCCGCCAGGTCGGCCAGGACGAGCGGCTCGTGCAGGTGCGCGAGCGCCCACTGCCGGGTCGCCGAGGTGCCGTCGTCCGGTGTCCGCGGGACCGGCGCCTCGATGTACTGCGCCTGGCCACCCTCCCTCGACGGGGGCACGACGCACCGGCGCGCCGCCCGGTTGGCGACCGCGCTGCCGTGGTCCTTGCGCAGGATGTGCAGGAACACGTCGATGCCGGAGGCGGCGCCCGCCGAGGTGAGGATGTCGCCGTCGTCGACGAACAGCACGTCCGGGTCCAGGTGGACCCGTGGGAAGTGGCTCCGGAAGAGGTCGGACGCCTGCCAGTGCGTGGTGGCGGATCGGCCGTCCAGCCGACCGGTGGCGGCGAGCACGAAGGCGCCGGTGCAGATGGACACGAGCCGGGTGCCGGGCCGGATCAGCCCGAGGGCCGCCGCGATCGGTCCCGGCAGCGCGGGCGCGGTGATCTCCGCCGCGCAGGGGGGTGGGCTGAAGGGCGCGATCACCACGGTGTCCGCGGTCCGCAGCACCTCGGGGCCGTGCTCGACGGCGATGGTGAAGTCGGCGGCCGTGGTCACCGGCAGACCGTCGACGGTGCAGGTCACCACCTCGTACAGCCCGTCGGTCGCGCCGAGGACGCGGCTCGGTATGCCGAGCTCGAACGGGTACACCCCGTCCAGGGCGAGGACGGCGACGCGGTGCGCGCGGGTCATGGGGTGGCTCCGGGGATCGCCGGCCAGTGGCACGATCTCATCGCAAGGTGACCATCATGCCATTGTCGTGATCAGGAGCCCTCGACAGGCTGGGACCATGACCGACCGGAACCCCACCATGAACGCCGTCAGCCAGGACGTCCTCGGCGACCCCGACGTCCTCCGGCTCGTCGAACGGCCGCGACCGGTGGCGGGCACGAGCGAGATCGTCGTCCGCGTCCACGCCGCGGGGGTGAACCCGACCGACTGGAAGCACCGCGCGGGCCTGCCGTGGATGACCGAGCCGGTCCCGGTCCTCGGCTGGGACGTCTCCGGCGTCGTCGTCGAGGTCGGCCACGGGGTCACCCTGTTCAAACCGGGCGACGAGGTGTTCGGCATGCTGCCCTACTCGCACGGCGCGGGCGCCTACGCCGACTACTCCAAGGCCACCGCCCGGTCGTTCACCCGCAAACCCGCGACCATCGACCACGTCCGGGCAGGCGCGCTGCCCCTCGCCGCGCTCACCGCCCACCAGGCGCTGGTCGACACCGCGAACGTCCGGCCGGGACAGCGGGTGCTGGTCCACGCCGCCGCGGGCGGGGTCGGCCACCTGGCCGTGCAGATCGCCAAGGCGCGCGGCGCGCACGTCATCGGCACGGCGAGCGCGGGCAGGCACGAGTGGCTGCGCGAACTCGGCGCCGACGAGCTGGTCGACCACCGGACGACGGACTTCGCGGACGTGGTCGACGACGTCGACGTGGTCCTGGACCCCCTCGCCGACGACGTGCGCACCCGTTCGCTCGGCGTCCTGCGCGAGGGCGGTGTGCTGATCACGCTCGTGGCGGGCAACGACTTCGCCTCGGCCGCGACGAGGGCCGCCGACCTGGGCGTTCGACTGGAGGGGCTGGTCGTCGAAGCCGACCACGCGGGCATGCGCGCCATCGCCGACCTCGTCGAGCGGGGCGCACTCCGACCGCACGTCGAGGCGACCTTCCCGCTCGCCGAGGCCGCCGAGGCGCACGTCCGCGGCGAGACCGGTCGCACCGCGGGGAAGCTGGTCCTGGTCGTGCGCGAATGAACGAAGCCGTGAGAGCGGCGGCGCCATCAGCGCGTTCAGGTCTAAAACGGACACGACCGGGGTACCCGTCAGCGCATGACGTTGTACGGAGTGCACGCCTCCCACGAACAGGTCCACCCGACCGAGTCCCTGTCCGCCGTCAAGCACGCCGAACAGGCCGGCTTCGACGCCGCCATGTGCTCCGACCACTTCTCGCCCTGGAGCGAACGCCAGGGCCAGTCCACGTTCGCCTGGTCCTGGCTCGGGTCCGCGCTGGAGGCGACCAGCCTGCCCTTCGGCGTGGTCAACGCTCCCGGCCAGCGCTACCACCCGGCGATCATCGCCCAGTCGATCGGCACGCTCGGCGCCATGTACCCCGGCCGCTTCTGGGCCGCGCTCGGCACCGGCGAGGCCAGCAACGAGCACATCACCGGCGAACTCTGGCCCCGCAAGGGCCTCCGGACCGCCCGCCTGCGCGAGTGCGTCGACATCATCCGCGCCCTCCTCGACGGCGAGGAGGTCAGCCACGACGGTCTGGTCACGGTCGACCGCGCCCGCGTGTGGACCCGCCCGGAGGAGCCGCCGCAGCTGATCGGCGCCGCCGTCAGCGTCGAGACCGCGCGCTGGTGCGCCGAGTGGGCCGACGGCCTCATCACCGTCAACGCCCCGGCCGAACACCTGCGCCGCATGGCCGACGCCTACCGCGACGCGGGCGGCAGGGGCAAGCTGCACCTCCAGGTCCACCTCAGCTGGGACCCTGACGAGGCCACGGCCACGCGGATCGCCCACGAGCAGTGGCGCAGCAACGTCTTCCCCCCACCCGTCTGCTGGGACCTCGACACCGCGGAGGCCTTCGACACCGCCTCCGCCGACGTCACCCCGGAGAAGGTCGCCGAGGTCGTCAACATCTCCTCCGACCTCGGCAGGCACGCCGCCTGGCTGCGCGAGTACGCCGACCTGGGCTTCGACGAGCTGTACCTGCACCACGTGGGCCAGGAGCTGGACCCGTTCATCGACGCCTTCGGCGCCAAGGTGCTGCCGGAGGTGAGGTCGTGAAGCTCACCCGCACCTCCGACGTCTGGTGGAAGAACGCCGTCGTCTACTGCCTCGACGTCGAGACCTACGCCGACTCGGACGGCGACGGCCACGGCGACTTCCGCGGCCTGACCCAGCGCATCGACCACCTCCACAAGCTGGGCGTCACCTGCCTGTGGCTCATGCCGTTCTACCCGTCACCCGACCGCGACGACGGCTACGACATCACCGACTTCTACGGCGTCGACCCCGGTCTGGGCACGCTGGGCGACTTCGTCGAGTTCATCCGGACCGCCCGCGACCGCGGCATGCGCGTGATCGCCGACCTGGTCGTCAACCACACCTCGGACCAGCACCCGTGGTTCCAGGACGCCCGCTCCAGCAAGGACTCCCGGAAGCGGGACTGGTACGTCTGGGCGGACGAGCCCCCGGCCGACGGCCCCCAGGGCGTCGTGTTCCCGGACCAGGAGACCAGCCTCTGGGAGTTCGACGAACCGACGGGCCAGTACTACCTGCACCGCTTCTACCGCCACCAGCCGGACCTCAACGTCGGCAACGCCGACGTGCGCGACGAGATCACCCGGATCGTGGGGTTCTGGCTGGCGCTCGGGGTCTCGGGCTTCCGGATGGACGCCGTTCCCTTCCTGCTCGAGCTGGAGGGCCTGACGCACGAGGCCGACGGCAGCCCGCAGGGCTGGCTGCGCGACCTGCGGGCCTTCGCGGGGCGGCGGCGCGGCGACGCCGTGCTGCTCGGCGAGGTCAACGCCGAGCTGCAGGACCTGGCGCGCTACTTCGGCGACGAGGACGGCGACGCGCTGAACATGCAGTTCGGCTTCATGCTCAACCAGCACCTCTGGCTGTCGCTCGCCCGCCAGGAGGCCGAGCCGCTCGAGCAGGTGATCCGCAGCCTCCCCCGCGTGCCGCAGGACAACGCGTGGGCGACCTTCCTGCGCAACCACGACGAGCTGAGCCTCGACAAGCTGACCGGCCCGCAGCGCGAGGAGGTGTTCGCCGCCTTCGGGCCCGACGAGCACATGCAGATGTACGGCCACGGCCTGCGCCGGCGGCTGGCCACGATGCTCGGCGGCGACGGCCCGCGCCTGCGGATGGCATGGAGCCTGATGCTCTCCCTGCCCGGGACGCCGGTGATGTTCATGGGCGACG
>NZ_DBNGPQ010000159.1:0-61189 GCF_057122925.1 Umezawaea sp.
GCCCCGTCCGACAGCCGGAGCCAGCGGTTCACGCCGATCGCGGCCAGGAACCGCTCGTCGTGGCTCACCACCACGAACGCGCCCTGGTAGGCGTTGAGCGCGCTCTCCAACTGGTCCACGCTGACCAGGTCGAGGTTGTTCGTCGGCTCGTCCAGCAGCAGCAACCGCGGTGCGGGTTCGGCGAACAGCACGCACGCCAGCGTGGCGCGCAGGCGTTCGCCGCCGGACAGCACGCCCACCGGGAGGTGGATGCGCGCGCCCCGGAACAGGAAGCGGGCCAGCAGGTTCATCCGCTGCGCCTCCGGCATCCCCGGCGCGAACGCGGCCAGGTTGTCGGCCACCGTGCGGTCGAGGTCGAGCAGGTCGAGGCGCTGGGACAGGTAGGCGATCCGGCCGTCCACCCGCTTGGTCCCGCTCACCTCCAGGTCGCCGTTGAGCACGCGCAGCAGGGTCGACTTGCCCGCGCCGTTCGGGCCGGTCAACGCGATCCGCTCCGGGCCGCGGATCGCGAGGTCGACGCCGTCGCCCGCGAACTGGGCCCGGTCGCCGTAGCGGACCTGCATCCCCTCGCCCTGGAAGACCGTCCGTCCCGGTGGGACGGTGGTCCCCGGCATCACCAGCACGATCTTCTGGTCCTCGCGCAGGGCGCGGCCTGCTTCGTCCAGCCTGGCCTTGGCGTCGTCCACCCGCGACGAGTGGGTCTCGCGCGCCTTGCCCGCCGACTCCTGCGCGCCGCGCTTCATGTTCCCCGCGAAGATCCTCGGCAGACCGGCGCTCTTGAGGTTGCGCGCGGCGTTGCCCGCCCGCCGCTCGGCGCGCTCGCGGGCCTGCTGCATCTCCCGCTTCTCCCGCTTCACGTCCTGCTCGGCGGTGCGGATGTTCTTCTCGGCGACCTCGCGCGCGGCCCGCACCGACTCCTCGTAGGACGTGAAGTCGCCGCCGTGGAACCGGACCTCGCCCCGGTCGAGTTCGGCGATGCGGTCCATCCGGTCGAGCAGCGCGCGGTCGTGGCTCACCAGCAGCAGGGTGCCGGACCACTCGCCGATCACGTCGTAGAGCTTGCGGCGGGCGTCGAGGTCGAGGTTGTTGGTCGGCTCGTCGAGCAGCAGCACGTCGGGCCGCTTCAGCAGCTGCGCGGCGACACCGAGGAACACGACCTGGCCGCCGCTGAGCGTGCCGAGGCGGCGGGTGAGGTCGACGTCCTCCAGCCCGAGCCGGTCGAGCTGGGCGCGGGTGCGCTCCTCGACGTCCCAGTCGGAGCCGATGGTGGTGAAGTGCTCCTCGCTCGCGTCGCCCGCCTCGATCGCGGCCAGCGCCCTGACCTGCGGGGCGATCCCCAGCACCTCGGCCGCGGTCAGGTCGCCGTCCAGCGGCAGGCTCTGCGGGAGGTAGCCGAGCACGCCGTCGACGGTCACGGACCCCGCGCTCGGCCGGAGTTCACCCGCGATCAGCTTGAGCAGCGTGCTCTTGCCCGCGCCGTTGGGCGCGACGAGACCCGTGCGCCCGGCGGGGAACGTGCAGGACAGGTCGGCGAAGACGGGGGTGTCGTCCGGCCAGGAGAAGGACAGGGTGGAGCAGGTGATGGACATGCGGTAAGACCTCGCGTGCGATGCGGGCGCGACTGAACCGCCCGGCTGGTACCAGGAAGTGGGGGTACGACAAGGAGGCCGCGGTACTAGTCCTGCGGCCCGATCACTCCGGTATCACCCGGAGACGTCGTCTTCGCCTGCCACTTCCGTGCTCCCTCGATCGCGATCACTCGGCTCCCACGATAACCCGTGAGGCCCCCTGTTCGCCGGCCGACCGCCACCGGCGGCGTCAGGCCAGGTCTGGTGAGGCCAGGCAGCGCGCGGCCGAGGCGGCGCCCGCGGTGAGGGCGCCGGGCACGTCCGCGCCCGCGAGGTGGGCGACGAGGAATCCGGAGAAGAACGCGTCGCCGGCGCCGTTGGTGTCCACGATCGTCTCGACCGGCACCGCCGCGGCCCGGTGCAGCACGCCGTCCGCGGCCGCCACCGCCCCGTCGGCGCCGAGCGTCGCCACGGCGATCCGGCTGTCGAAGCTCTTGAGCAGCGCTTCCAGGTCGGCGCGGTCCGGGACGCCGTCGTCGTTGAGGAACACGTGGTCCGCCGCGGCCACGAAGTCCTGGTGGAACGCGGACCTCCCGTCGTAGTCGTGCAGGTCGCACCAGACGGGAACGCCCGCGGCCCTCGCCCGTGCCAGCAGCGGCCGGGAGTGCTCGGCGAGGTCGACCACCGCCGCGTCGGCCGCCGCCAGCGCGGCCAGCGCCCGCCCGTCGTGGCGCGGCTCGCGCAGTTCGGGCAGCTCCAGGTAGATCGACACCCGACCGCCGTGGGTGTCCATCAGGTTGAGGTGCTGCTCGGTCGGCCCGTCCGCGACCTCCGCGATCACGTCCACCCCCGCCGCGGCGAGGACCGCCAGCGCCGCCCGTCCCGGCTCGTCGTCGCCCACCACCGTCCGCAGGGTCACCCGCGCGCCGAGCTTCGCGAGGTTCAGCGCCTTGCCCGCCGACGTGCCCCCCACCGTCGTCCAGTGCCCCCTGGCGAACGCCGTGTGCGGCCGGGCGGCGGGCAGTTCGTCCAGCGAGACGAGGTGGTTCCAGGACACGGGACCGGCGATGAACACGTTCGGCGTCATCCCGCCATTGTGGGGGCCGGTGCCCCGAACACGGTGGCCACTCTGGCGCGACAGCGGACAGTACTCCATTTGATCTATATAACGATCTTATAAAGTTGAGCCGTTCGCACATTGTTGTCAGGTCTGAACGGTCCTGACACCTCGCACGGCCGACAAGTAAGGTTGCGGCATCCCCGGCAGCTGAATCATCTTGCCGACCGTGATTGTAAGATCGACAAGGAATCACCGCGTACGATGTGCGAGCAAGATCCAGAAAAGTGTTCAGAGCAAGTACCGGAACCTCCGGTGACTGTTCGGAATGATATCTCCGGGAGAGTTCACCTCTCCGTTCAGGCAAATATGATTTCGGGTGGCGTGAAGTTCGGGGGAGCTGCTTCGACTGCTCCCCAAGTTGAACCTCGCACGTCAAGAGCCCAAGAGCCGTCTCGTGTGGTAGAGCCGAAGACTGTGGTGCCTCGGTCCGCTGTTGCGGCGATGCTGCACTTCGCGGCCATCTTCGTAGTTTTTGCCGCTTACGCCCGACTGTATCATTTAGTTAGTTTCGACGGGCTCGATTGGGTTCAGATCGCCATCACTTCGATCGTGCTGAAGTTTTTCTTCCATGCCTCCAGGAGTGCAATCTGGGGCAAGCCAGAAATTATTTGGTCGTTCGTGACAGTCGTGGTCGCGATCGCCGGATTCACGCAAGGCGCGAAAGGCTTCGCCGGTGACGGTCTCGTCCAGTACGTCGCCGCTTGGATGGTGTGGAACTTTTGAGTTGTGAATGTCGTGGGCCCGACAGGCCGGTCGAGGAGGTCGGCCGACGGCGGCAGGACGGGCCAGTAGGTTATCGGTCGACCACTAACCCAGGAGTCGACATGACCGACGACGCCACCCGTCGCGCCGCGGCCTAGCACGCCCTGTCCGAGCACCTGCGCCTCACCGCCGCGGGCCGGGTGGAGGAGTGGGTCGAGTTGTTCACGCCGGACGCGGTGCTCGAGTTCCCGTTCGCGCCCGACTGGGTGTCGCGGCGGGTGGAGAGGCGGGACGCGCTGGTTGCGCACATGAGCCACTTTCCTGAGACCTTCGCGGTGGAATTCGTCGACCTGGTCTTCCACGAGACGGCCGACCCCGGCTTGGTGGTCGCCGAGTTCCGCTCGACGGGCACCGCGGTGCCGACCGGCAAGCTGTACGAGCAGACGTGCGTGTCGATCGTGCGGACCGACGGCAACGGGCTGATCACCCACTACCTGGACTACTGGAACCCGCTGGTGGCGATCGAGGCGCTCACGCCGCGCGACGTGCCCGCCGAGTCGGACCTCAGCGTTGCTTTGGGCGCTGAGGAGAACCGTGTTAGCTGATGACCATGCCCGTCGCAGGCACCAGCGCGAAGAGCGACGAACGCCGTCGGGTCATCATGGCAGCCTCGGTCGACCGCTTCGCGCGCAAGGGTTTCTGCGGCGCCACGACCCACGAGATCGCCGAGTGGGTCGGCATCTCGCAGCCGTACCCCTACCGGCTGTACCCGAACACGGAAGCGCTGTTCGCCGCGGCGGTCGACCACGTGTCCGTGGTCATGACCGAGACGTTGCTCTCGCACGCGTCGGACGGGACCGGGTCGGCGGTGGTCGCGGCGCGCGCGGGCTACGCCGCGCTGGTCGAGGACCGGACCGTCCTGCGCTTCCTGGTGCACGCGAACTGCGCCGTGCGCGAACCGCTCGTGGCGCGGGCCGTGCGCCGGTGCTACGCCGAGCAGGTCGAGACCGTGCGGGGTCTGCTGGGCGACGACGCCGTGCGGCAGTGGTTCGGCGCCGGGATGCTCGACAACGTGGTCGCCGTGCTGGACCTGGCCGACGTCGACGAGCCACGGGCGCACGTCCTCACCGCGCGCCGAGGCGTCCGTCCACCGCGGTCAGGCCACGTAGTAGGTCAGCAGGTCGGCGCGGACCGGTGGGAACAGCGCGGCCATCAGCTTGCGGTTCGGGCCGGGGTAGACGTCGGGGTGGAGCCTGGCCAGCCCCTCGATGCCGTGCGGGCCGAACAGCAGCGACGGCACCAGGTCCGGCGCGACCCCCGCGCCGCCGACGGAGGCGGGGCCCTGCATCGGCCCGCCGGTGGTCATCGGCCCCGCCTCGCCGTCGGTGCAGCGGAACCGCACGTGCGACCCGAAGAACGAGAGCACGACCTCGCCGTCGTACCCGGCCGCGCGCTGGGACAGCAGCGGGCGCAGGTGCTCCAGCAGGGCGGCGGTGTCCGGGATCCGCGCGTAGTACATCTCGGCGTCCACGGGCAGCGGCCCGAGGAACGGCCCGAGCCGGTTGCCGAACCGGTCGGTGACCGTGACGCCCTCCGCGAGACCCGCGACGTGGTGCAGCAGCGCCTGCTCGGCCGCGGCGTCGACCCCGGCGACCTCGCTGAGGTGCGACTCGGTCAGCCGCCCGGTGCCGACCACGACCCCCGCGCGCTCGACGACCCACTGCGTGCTGCCCTCCCGCTCCACCAGCCACCGCCAGCACGCGGCCGAGTGCGGCATCCGCAGGTCGAGCTCGGCCTGGAGCGCGTCCTGCGCGGCGGCCATGGCCGCGATGTCGGCCGCGCCCGCTCGCCGCACGACGTGCCCGGCCACCGGCGGCGGCACGGCGACGACCTTGCGGGTCGGCGGGATCGGGATGGCGTAGGCGTAGCCGAACCGGCGGTAGAAGTAGGGGATGCCGATCATCACCTGCGCCAGGTGGCCGCGGTCGGCCGAGCGCTGGTGCGCCCACGCCATCAGCCGCCGCACCAGGCCGCGGCCCTCGTACTCGCGGTCGGTCGCGACCAGTTCGACCTGCCCGGCCGGGATCTCGACCCCGCCGAGCGAGAGGGTCTCGTCGAGCAGCATCAGCGTCGAGACGACGCGGTCGCCGTCGACCACCACCGCGCACGACGACCACCCCTGGTCGGGGTCGTGCACCACTAGCCGGTGGTCGAGGGCGTCCTCCGGTTCGCCCCTGGCCACCAGCAGGGCGGCGATCTGGTCCAGGTCACGGGGTTCGGCCTGCCGCAGGTGCATCGGAGCAGTGTGCCGAACGGAGCGGCGGTCGGGCGAGCGAATATCGGTGTGTTCGCACACCGAACGGACGATCGGCGTCTTCCCTCGTCGTCCACAGTGGACACGAGGGCCGTTGTCGTCGAACCGTGGACAAGTCCGCGTCCGACCGTTCGGCGGCGGGAGCCGTGCCGTTCCCGCGCGGGCGGGGGTGGGGTGCGTTCGGACGTCGGTGTCACGGCTGCGTGTCCGAGGTTGGCTCGGACGGTGCCGCTGCCGTCTGGTGCCGCGCGTCGGCAGCGGCGGTCCACTCGGCCAGGTGGGCGCTGACCCGGTCGGCCTCCGGGACGCCCAGGTCGCGGTAGAGGGCGAGGCTCTGCTCCCAGTGCAGGCGGGCGGCGTCCGGGTCGGTCGCCGACACGGCGTGGCCCAGGCCCAGGTGCGCCCGTGCCTGCTGGTGGCGGTCGCCGATGTCGAGGGCGTGGGCGAGGGCCTGCCGGTGGTCGGCCTCCGACGGCAGGCCCGCCGCGCGGTGCGCCTCGCCCAGGTCGTTCAGCACGCTGGTCTCCTCGGCGTGCGCACCGATCTCGCGGTCCATCGCCAGGGCCTGGTGCAGGTGTTCCAGCGCCTCGGTGTGCCTGCCCGCCACGCTGAGGGCCTGGCCGATGTTCGCCAGCACGTGGGCCTCGCGCAGGCGGTCGTCCAGCTCCCTCATCAGGACGAGCGCCTCCCGCTGGCAGCGCAGGGCGTCGTCGTGCTGCCGCAGGCCCCGGTGGATGAGCCCGAGGTGGATGAGCGTCTCGCCCTCGCTCCACCGGTCGCCGAACTCGCGGATGACCACCAGCGCGTCCCGGCAGTGCCGGAGGGCCTCGTCGTAGCGGCCCACCCGCTCGCACACCAGCCCGAGGTTGCTCAGCGTGGTGCCCTCGCCGCGCCGGTCGCCGATCTGCCTGCACAGGGCGAGGTCCTGGAGGTGGTGGTCGATCGCCTCCTGGTAACGGCCCATCCGGTCGTGGACGAGCCCGAGGTTGCCCAGCACCGCGGCCTCGCCCTTGCGCTCGCCGACCTCCCGGTACAGCGCCAGCGCGCGCTGGTAGTGGTCCAGGGCCTCGGCGTTGTGCCCCACCTGCCACGCGGCGGTGCCGAGGCTCTTGAGCACCTCCGCCTCCGCGAACCGGTCGCCCAGTTCCCGCGCGGCGGCCAGCGCGACCCGGTGGGTGGTGGCCCAGTCGTCGAGGTGCCCCCGGATGAAGTAGAAGCGCCACAACGCCTGCGCGAACCGCCACGCGTGGGAGGGCAGGCCGCGGTCGGCCGCGTGCAGCACCGCCGACACGAGGTTCGCGTGCTCGCCGTCCAGCCACCCCAGTGCTTCCGCGCCGGTGGCGAACTCCGGGGCGTCGGCGGGCGGGTGGTCGACCGGCGGTTGGCGCGACACCGGACCGAGGTGGAGCGCGGCGGTCACGGCGGTGTGCAGGTAGTGGTCGTACAGGCGGGCGGACGCCTCCGCCCGCCCGGCCTCCGGCTCGGTCTGGAGCACGAGGGCCAGCGCGTGCTCGCGCAGCAGGTCGTGGAACCGGTAGCGGTCCGGCGTCGGCTGCTCCAGCAGGTTCACGTCGACCAGCTCCTCCAGCAGCCCGTCGGCCGCGGCGACGTCGACACCCGTCAGCGCCGCCGCGGCGCGGGCGTCGAAGTCGGCTCCCGGCACGAGCCCGAGCAACCGGAACAGCCGCCCCTGCTCGGCGGTGAGGTGGCGGTGCGACAGCGCGAAGGCGGCGGCGACGCTCCGGTCGCCCGCCGATAACTCCGACAGCCCCTGCCGCAGGCGCTGGGCGAGGTGGCTCACCGTCCACTTCGGACGGCTGCGCAGGCGGGCGGCGGCGATCCGCAGCGCCAGCGGCAGGTGGCCGCACAGCTCCACCACCTCGTCCACCACCCCGGGTTCGCGCTCGGGGCGGTCGTCACCGACGACGGTGGTGAACAGGGCGACCGCGTCCCGGTGCGGCATCAGGTCGAGCGACAGCACGCGCGCCGTCTCCAGGTCGAGCATCCGCCGCCTGCTGGTGATCAGCGTCAGCGCGCGCGACGTGCCCGGCAGCAGCGGGCGGACCTGGGCCGAGTCGGCCGCGTTGTCCAGCACGACGAGCGCCCGCCGGGTCGCCAGCTCGGCCCGCCACAGCGCCGACCGCTCGGCGGGCTCGGCCGGGATGCGGTCACCGGGCACGCCCAGCGCGCGCAGCAGGGTGTCCAGCGCGGCCATCGGATCGGTGGCCCTCTGGTCGGAGGCGTGGCCGTGCAGGTCCACGAACAGCTGCGCGTCGGGGTAGCGGTCGGCCAGCAGGTGCGCGAGGTGCACGGCGAGGGTGGTCTTGCCGACGCCCGCCATGCCGTCGATGGCCTCGATCACCACGGCGGTCGCCGAACCGGGGTCGTCGGGGACCGCCGCGAGCACGTGCCGCAGCTCGGCCTCCCGGCCGGTGAAGTCGGCGAGGTCGCCGGGGAGGTCGTTGCGCACCACCACCGCCGCCTTCGGCGCGGGTTCCGCCGCGTCGACCTGGCCCCGCAGGATGGCCTCGTGCAGCCGCCGCAGCGGCGGGCTGGGATCGCTGCCCAGCTCCTCGGCCAGCAGCCGCCGGGTGCGCTCGAAGTGCTCCAGCGCCTCGGCCTGGCGGCCCGAGCGGTAGAGGGCGAGCACGTACTGGCCCGCGAGCCGCTCGTCGAGCGGCTGCTCCGCCGTCCTGGCCCGCAGCGGCGGCAGCACCTCGGCGTGGGCACCCCGCCGCAGCGCCAGGTCGTTGCGGTCCAGCTCGGCGGCCAGCCGTTCGCGCCCGAGCTGCTCGCGGACCACCGCCAGCCACGGCGTGTCGAGGCCGGTGAACGCCTCGCCGCGCCAGAGCCCCAGCGCCTCCTCGAACAGCTCCGGCTCCTCGCTGGCGCGGGCGCGGGCCACCAGCGCGCGGAACACGTGGAGGTCCACGACCTGCTCGTCGACGGTCAGGACGTAGCTGCCCGAGCGCCGGACGATCGTGACCACGCCCGCGAGCGCCTGCCGGACCCGCGTCAGGTAGCTGTGCAGCGTGCCGACGGCCCGCGCGGGCGCCCGCTCACCCCACACGCGGTCGACCAGCTGGTCCACCGGGACGGGGCGGTTGGCGTCCACGAGCAGCGCGGCCAGCACGCACTGCTGCCGGGCGGGGCCGATGTCGATCAGGTGGCCGTCGGTGGACGCCTCGACGGTTCCGAGCACGCGGAGTCGCACCGCGGAGAAGATCACCGTCTTGGGATAGCGGTTCTCAACTGCGGATTCAAGCGAAACGCAAGGATCTCCCACGTTCGGCCGAGCACCCTGGTCCCCGTGGCGGCCGTGAGCCGCCCGCAGGGGATCAGCATCCACCGACAGGAGGAGCGATGGGCTCGACGACGATCCGCATCGGCGGCGGGGCCGCGGGGGCGACCGTGCCAGGGGAGCCGAGCGCGGACACCGACCGCACCACCGGCCAGGCCTGAGGCCTGGCCCCGGCGCACCGCGAGCGGGACGATCCGACCCGGCCCTCTCGCGCCCCCGCAGGGGGAGGGGGCCGGTCGTGGCCCGCGGGCCACGACCGGGTGCGCCACCGGTTCCGCGTGACGGCCCGGCCCCCGTGCGCGCCGGTCGTGGCCGGTCTGTCACGACCCGGTGCGCCACCGGCGTCGCGCGACGGGCGCGACCACCCGTCAGCGCGGGACACCCGCCTGCGGGTGGCCCGCGCTGACGAGGGCGTCGACGATCTGGACGTCGGGGCCGCTACCCGAGGGACGCCGCTACCCGAGGGACGAGGCCGCGCCGTCGCGGTGGAACGGCTCGGCGGCCGTCGGTGCCGGGCGCAGCAGCGGCTCGGGGATGTTGAGCAGCTCCAGCGCCTGTCGGCCCGCCTCGTGGCCGAGGGTCCGGTAGGCCTCGAACTGCTCGTCGGTGAACATCTGCTGGCTGGTGGAGTGGTTGGGGAAGCGCCGGTCCCGCCGCTTGAACGCGTGCAGGTCCCAGCTCGACCCAGGGGTGAGGACCGCCTTGGCGTACACGAGCTTCGCCTCCTGGCCGGGAGCCGGGTAGTGGACGAGGCCGCTGACGGCCATGGACTCGCTCAGCCCGTCCGCACCCGGCATCACCGGGCGGGGGTCGAGGTCGACGTCCGCGCTCAGCTCGCTGCGGGCCAGTGCGATGGCGCGCCCGATGTCGAGCCCGTCACCGGTCTGGTCGCAGGTGGCGTCGAAGCAGAGCACGTGGGTGCAGCGCCGCCGCAGCAGCTCCACCAGCCCGAGGTTCTCCCAGTGCCCGCCGTCGGTCAGGTAGATGTACCGGTGGGTCGACTTGGCGCCGCCCAGCGCCTCCCGCAGCACGTAGAGCGCGCCGGGCTCGTGCCAGCCGTCCTTGATCGACGCCCAGGCCCTGGCGGCCAGGCCGGGCCGCACCGCCTCGTCGGGCACCGTCGGCTGCCAGCTCCGGTGCCGGGGGTTCTTGATCCAGACGCCGAGCCGGACGTTGGTCAGCGCCATGAGGAAGCGCAGCGGCGGGTAGGTGAACCGGCCCATCAGCGGGGACAGCGCGGCCCCCGAGACGGCCATGATCGACGGCAGGGTCAGCTGGGTGCCCGCCAGCCCCGACCGCCCCTCGAAGCGCGCGGTGTCGTGGTACTTGAACAGCGGCCCGCCGCTGCGGTCCGACTCGAAGGTGAACGACTCGGCGAACCGCCCCACCGGCACGTCGTCCGTCGTCAGGTTGACCGCGCAGCACACCACCAGCTTCGGCAGCCGGTTGCTCTCCTTCGGGCCCAGCTCGGAGAAGTACAGCTTCTCCTCGTACCCGATCGGCTCGGCGACGATCCGGTTCCCCTCCCGGCGGCGCTTCAGCGCGAACGCGCTGTTGAGCCGCTCGCGGTAGAACAGGTGCATCGAGTAGCGCCGGTTGTGCACCTTCACCGCCATCACCAGCACGATCAGCAGCGCGACGGCGACCCCCACCGCGTCGCCCGCGGAGTGCAGGCCGTGGCGGGTGGAGTACTCCAGCGACGACAGCAGCGGCACGAGCAGCAGACCCGCGCTGGAGATCGACGACAGCACGAGCATCAGCCGCAGCGCGCGGAAGCGCCTGCCGAGCATCAGCGCGATGACCGCCAGCAGGCACGACACGAGCAGCCACACGAACGCGATCACGATGCGACCGCCCGCCGTCTGGAAGGACTCGGGCCGCTCGTCGACGAACGTCGAGAGCAGGTTCGTCGACGACGTGGCGTACACCTCCGCCAGCGGCGGCAGCACCAGGCAGACGCCCACCGCCGCCGCCCCGGTCAGCAGCCACGAGGCGACGCGCTCGGAGTGGGACTCGCCGTAGTTCCCCGGCTTCCCGTCCTTGAACCACCGCCGGTAGGCGACCAGCAGGAGCGCCACCCCGACGCAGACCGACGCGGCGATCAGCAGGACGGTCAGCAGCGTCGACTCGGGCAGCGCGAGGCCGTTGAGCCGCAGGTCCGACAGCCGCACCCCGAGCAGGTGCAGCAGCCAGCCCGCGACCCGGCCGATGATCATGGCGCACAGCACGAACGGCAGGTAGTTCAGCACGAAGCCGTAGACGACGCTCGCCGCCATCCACTGCTTGCCCGCGCGGCCGGGCGCGAGGTAGTCGGTGTGCTGGCGCAGGTACCGCTCTTCCGGCGAGCCGCGGCCCCACGGCTGCTTGCCGTTCTCGCAGTCCGGGTCGGTGTGCGCCGCGGAGATCGTCAGCGCGCTGGCGATGTAGTTGCCGCCGGACACGGCGGCGAGGTACTCGGCGCTCTGGAGCACGCCCTGCGACTGCAAGGCCTGGAGGGCTCCGAGGTTGAACGCGGCGGACCGGATCCCGCCGCCGGACAGGGCGATCCCGATCCGGATGTCCTCCGGCGCCGAGTCGGAGTACTCCTCGGCGAGGCTGGGCAGGTCGTTGGTGGTGCGGGGTGCGAGTGGCATGTCAGTCCAGGATCACGTTCCGGTGTAGCCGAACGAGTGGCGGTAGTCCTCGCCCTTCAGGTCGCAGCCGTAGGGGTACGTCGCGTGCGCGTGGGCGGACCTCAGCCGCGGCAGCGCCCGCTCGTGCAGGAAGCGGGTGAACAGCGGGTGGAAGCAGAGGACGTCGGTGTCCTCCTGGGCGGTCAGGTTGTAGTCGAACGTGTACTGGAAGTGCGCCTTGTTGTACCGGCCGGTCTGGCCGAACCGGACCCCGAGCACGCCGAGGGTGAACAGCATCGAGAGGAAGTCGTCGAAGTCCAGGTTCGTCAGCTTCCGGATGCCCTGCTGGTTGTAGACCCTGTGCAGGTCGTTGGCGGGGAAGGAGATGTCGACCCGGCCGGAGAGCTGCCGCACCGCCGCCGAGGCGAACGGGAACGACGCCAGGTGCGCGTTGAAGATGCCGCTGACGAGCAGCTGCTCGGCGTGCCGCGTGCCCGCCCGCACGGCGGCCTGCGTCACCGCCCACGGCCTCGACCCGTGGTCGGTCCTGGTGAACACGCTGTTGAGGATCTGGATCAGGTGCCGCGGCAGCAGCTGGGTGTGCCGCAGCAGGTAGGCGATCGGGTCCTCCTCGATGTCCAGGCCGCTGATCATCCGCGGCGGCAGCGCGGCCCTGAGCAGGGCGATGACCGGATCCGGCTCGTCGACCAGGTCGGCGCGCCGCCGGAGCCTGCCCAGTTCGTCGGGGTGGTGCATCTGGAGGAAGAGCGCGAGCCGCGTGCCGGTGAGCCTCAGCAGCTCCCGCGCCGTCCAGTAGATCTTCAGGTACCGGCCCTGGAGGTCCTTCTCCGGTGCGGCGGCGATCTCGTGGATCTTGTCGAACAGCTCCGACGGGAGGCAGATCTGCGTGCCGAACGGGCGGTTGCCGGGGTTGGTCGCGACCAGCCTGCCGACGCAGCGGAACAGCCCGGCCAGCACCTCGGTCAGCTCGTGCAGCCGGACGTGCAGGTCCTCCAGGTTGTCCATCACGATGACCGGTGTCTCCGCCCGGCCCGCCAGCACGGTGTGCATCGCCGCCCTGGCCACGTCGAAGCGGACCCCGCCGTTCGTCACCCCCGCGATGGTCTCGCGCAGGCCGACGGAGGGGCGTTCGGCCGTGTGGTGCAGCAGTTCGGCGAGGAAGTGCTCCGCCACCACCGTCGGGTCCGCCGGTCCGGTCGCCCGGCCCACGTAGTCCGACAGGGCCTGCAACTCGCGCGCCGGGTCCCGCCGGGACGCCGTACGCCAGGCGTGGACGATCGCGATCTGCTCGAACAGCGCCTGCCAGATGTCCGCCCGCTGGTCGACGAAGAGCTGCCCGTGCGCGTGGCTGTACTCGCGCAGGACCTTCAGCATCGCGTGGTAGACGCTGTCGGTCTTGAGCACTTCGCTCAGCGATCTGCCCTTGAGCGTCGACCCGACGAGGAAAGCCGTCTTGCCCGCGCCCTTGCGTCCGATGATGTACGTCGGCTGCGTGTCGGCCACGGTTTGCGCGTAGATCAGGTTCGTCCGGTCGAAGAGGCGGTCGACGTTCGAGAGCCCGTGGTGCACGACCGACTCGGTGTCGCCGGGCCCGAAGGGCTGCTGATCGGTGAGGACCTGCCTCAGTCCGTTGAACTGGTGTGGATTGCTCTTGTCAGGTACGTCCTGATCCATCTCTTCTCCACTCGGCCGGCATCGTGATCGTTCCGGCACTCGAACTTTTTTATACTCTTTTCGGTCGCGTTCCGTGGTCGATTTACGTGGTGCACTCACTCGTATGGAGCAGGTTTTCTCGGGGTCGGATGGAATTGTGAATTGTCCTCTCATTCCGCATTTTCGCGCCGGCCGAGTCCGGCGGAAAGGGAATTGGTCACCTCGGTCGTGCGGGTCGCGGCACTAGCATCGGTCCGGTGTCGCGCCGAGAGCAGATCAGGATGAGCCGTGCGGAGGTGCGCGCGTTCCTCGACGAGGAGCGCGTGGTCACCGTCGCCACCACCAACCCCGGTGGCCGGATCCACCTCGTGCCGCTGTGGTTCGTGCGGCGGGACGACGTGTTGGAGGGGTGGACGTACGGGCGGTCGCAGAAGGTGGCGAACCTGCGCCGCTCGCCGCTCGCGACCCTCCAGGTCGAGGCGGGGGACGCCTACGACCAGTTGCGCGGCGTGGCGCTGGAGTGCGACGTCGAGCTGGTCACCGATCCGGACGCGGTGGTCGCCATCGGCCTGGCGGTGTCGGCCCGCTACGCGGGGCAGGACGGTCCGGAGGTGGAGGCGTTCATCCGCGCCCAGGCCGCGAAGCGGGTCGGCCTGCGGTTCACACCGACGAGCGCGACGAGCTGGGACCACCGCAAGCTCGGTGGCACCTACTGAGCCACTGTGGCTCACCCTGTTCTACCTGGACTTTCTTTTTCTGAGGGCATCGATGGTGCCAAAGTGGTGCCAGAGTGGCTTGCGTTGGTGCCATCGATGTGTCAGAGTTGTGCCATGGACTTGAGCACGCACGTCGAGAACCTCGGCCGCGAACTGGCGGTCTTGGCCGAAACCGGTGGCGACGAGGCTCGCGCGCTGGTCGAGCGCCTGAGCGGGTCGCTGGA
This sequence comes from Umezawaea sp., assembly GCF_057122925.1. Classification (NCBI taxonomy): domain Bacteria; kingdom Bacillati; phylum Actinomycetota; class Actinomycetes; order Pseudonocardiales; family Pseudonocardiaceae; genus Umezawaea; species Umezawaea sp. The sequence continues at coordinate 14,232 of NZ_DBNGPQ010000159.1, forward strand.
GTCGGCGATCCGCCTGACCCTGCTGGAGACGCTGTCCGCCGCGGCGGACGAGATCACCCTCGACCTGGCACCGGGGTCGGTCGAGCTGCGCCTGCGCGGCCGTGACCCGAACTTCGTCGTCACCCTCCCCGCACCCGACCAGCCCGCGGACGTCCAGCCCGAACCGAGCACCCTCCCGGCGCAGGTCGAGGACGTGCCGGTGATCGAGGACGGCGCCACGTCGCGGATCAACGTCCGGCTCCCCGAGCAGCTCAAGGCCGCCATCGAGGAGGCCGCCGCCAAGGAGGGCCGCTCGGTGAACGCGTGGCTCGTCCGAGCCGCGTCGGCCGCGCTCCACCGGCCTGCCCAGGACCGCGGGCGCGAGGCGGGCGGGGGCGGCAAGCCCGGTCAGCAGCGCTTCACCGGCTGGGTCAAGTAACCCTCCCACCAGGCAGAACACCACACCGACACCATCACAGGGGACAGCCATGCCCATTTTCGACACCCCCGCTCCCGTCGACGTCACGATCGACGTCTTCTCCGGTGACGTGCGCGTCACCGCGACCGACCGCACCGACACCACCGTCGAGGTGCTGCCCGCCGACGCCCGCGAGGCGAAGGACGTGGAGGCGGCCGAGCAGACCCGCGTCGAGTTCGCGGACGGCAAGCTGCTGGTCAAGACGCCGAAGCCGCGCGGCCTGTCCTACGTCCGGGCGAAGTGGTCGGTCGAGGTTCACGTCGAGGTGCCCACGGGCTCGACGCTCCGCGGCGACACCGGGATGGGGGACTTCCGCGTCACCGGCGAGCTGGGGGAGTGCAGGCTCAAGTCCGGCTCCGGGCACATCGAGGTCGACCAGGCGGGCCCGGTGCACCTGCGCACCTCGGGGGGCCACGTCACCGTGGAGGCCGTCACCGGCACCGCCGACGTCTCCACCGCGTCCGGCACCGTGCGCATCGGCCGGGTCGACGGCGAGGCCGTGGTCAAGAACTCCAACGGCCCCACCACGATCGGCCGGGTCGGCGGCGACCTGCGGGTGCGCTCGTCCAACGGGGACATCACCGTCGCGGCGGCGGCGGGCGGGGTCGACGCCAAGTCGGCCAACGGCACCATCCGCGTCGACGAGGTGGTCCGCGGCTCGATCGTGCTCAAGACCTCGACGGGCGACCTGGAGGTCGGCGTCGCCGAGGGCACGGCCGCCTGGCTCGACGTGAACACCTCCCAGGGCCGCGTGCGCAACTCGCTCGACGAGTCGCGGGAGCGCCCCGACCGCGGCGACACCGTCGAGGTGCGCGCGGCGACCTCCTTCGGCGACGTCACCATCCGCCGCTCCTGATCGCGAGAGAAACCGAGAGGTACACCGTGAACCCGAACCCCGCGGCGATCGTCGTCTCCGGACTGCGCAAGTCCTACGGCGACAAGCTCGTCCTCGACGGCATCGACCTGCACGTCCAGAGCGGCACGATCTTCGCCCTCCTCGGCCCCAACGGGGCGGGCAAGACCACCACCGTGCAGATCCTGTCCACGCTGGTCCGCGCGGACGGCGGACTGATCTCCGTCGGCGGCCACGACCCCGCCCGCGACCCGGACGCCGTGCGCGCCGCCATCGGCGTCACCGGCCAGTTCTCCGCGGTCGACAACCTCCTGACCGCGGAGGAGAACCTGGTCCTCATGGCGGACCTGCACCACCTCGGCAAGCGCGCGGGCAGGCAGCGCGCCGCCACCCTGCTGGAGCGCTTCGACCTGACCGACTCGGCGACGAAGCAGGCCTCCACGTTCTCCGGCGGCATGCGCCGCAGGCTGGACCTCGCCATGGGGCTGGTCGGCGACCCGCGCGTCGTGTTCCTCGACGAGCCGACCACCGGGCTCGACCCGCGCAGCCGCCGCGACATGTGGCGGATGATCCGCGAACTCGTCGCGGGCGGCGTGACGATCTTCCTCACCACGCAGTACCTGGAGGAGGCCGACCAGCTCGCGGACCGGATCGCGGTGCTGGACCACGGGAAGCTGGTCGCGGAGGGCACCGCGGAGGAGCTCAAGCGACTGGTCCCCGGAGGCCACATCAGCCTGCGCTTCGCCGACGCCACCGCTCTGGACACGGCCGTCCGCAGCCTCGGCGACGTGCCCCGCGACGACGACGCGCTGGTCCTGCGGGTGCCCAGCGACGGCGGCGTGGCCTCGCTGCGCGGCCTTCTCGCCCGGCTCGACGCGGACGCCGTCGAGGTGGCGGAGCTGACCGTGCACACCCCCGACCTGGACGACGTCTTCCTGGCCATCACCGGCAAGCCCGACCACGAGAGAGAGCTGGCGAAATGAGCACCCACGTCCTGGCGGACTCCGCCACCATGCTGCGACGGCAGTTGCGGCACATGAAGCGCTACCCCTCCCTGACGTTCATGCTCGCCGGGATGCCCGTCGTGTTCCTCCTGCTGTTCGCCTACGTCCTCGGCGGCGCGCTGGGAGCGGGCATCGGCGGCCCGTCCGGCGGCCGGGCCGAGTACATCGACTACCTGGTCCCCGGCGTCATCCTCATGACCGTGGCCTCCGCCGCGCAGGGGACGGCCATCTCGGTCGCCATGGACATGACCGAGGGCATCGTCAACCGGTTCCGGACCATGGCCATCTCCCGCGCGTCGGTGCTGACCGGGCACGTGCTCGGCAGCGTCGTCCAGACGCTGATCAGCATGGTGATCGTGCTCGGCGTCGCGCTGCTGATCGGGTTCCGCCCCACCGCGACGCCGGTGGAGTGGCTCGCCGTGGTCGGGGTCCTCGCGCTGCTCACGTTCGCCCTCGTGTGGCTGTCGGTCGCCCTCGGTCTGGTGGCCGACAGCGTCGAGACCGCGAGCAACCTCCCGATGCCGCTCGTCCTGCTCCCCTTCCTGGGCAGCGGTTTCGTACCCACCGACTCGATGCCGACCGGCCTGCGGTGGTTCGCCGAGTACCAGCCCTTCACGCCCGTCATCGAAACGCTCCGCGGGCTCCTGCTGGGCACGCCGATCGGCGGCAGCGTCTACCTCGCCGTCGCCTGGTGCGCCGCCATCGCGCTCGGGGGCTACCTGTGGGCGAAGAAGCTCTACAACCGCACCAACTGACCAGACTCCTCGGGGGAGAACAGCATGACCCGGTTCGACGACACCGTGACGATGCCGACCACCCGCCCCGCGGGCTGTCCCTTCGACCCGCCCACCGACCTCGCGGCCCTGCGCGACGAGCAGCCGCTGCGCCCGATGCTCTACCCCGACGGCCACCGGGGCTGGCTCGCCACCGGCCACGCCGCGGTCCGCGCGGTCCTCGCCGACCGCAGGTTCAGCTCGCGAACCGAACTCATGCACAGCCCGGTGCCCCGCGAGGGGATGGACGGTCCGCTGCCCTCCTCCCCGCCCGGCATGTTCATCAACACCGACGCCCCCGAGCACACCCGCTACCGGGGCCTGCTCACCGGCGCGTTCACCGTCCGGCGCATGAGGCTGCTGGCCGAGCGCGTCGACGAGGTGACCCGCGAGCACCTCGACGCCATGCAGCGGCAGGGCCCGTCGGCCGACCTGGTGACGGCGTTCGCCCAGCCGATCCCCGCGCTGATGATCTGCGAGCTGCTGGGCGCGCCGTACTCCGACCGCGACTTCTTCCTGGAGCACACGGCCGTCTTCAACGACTTCGAGGCCACGGCGGAGCAGCAGGCGGCGTCGGTGACGGCGTTCGGCGGCTTCCTGCACGACCTCGTGCTCGCGAAGCGGGCCGCGCCGACCGACGACCTGCTCAGCGACCTCACCAGGACCGACCTGACCGTCGAGGAGCTGACGAACGTCGCGTTCCTGCTGCTGGGAGCGGGCCTCGACACCACGGCCAACATGATCGCGCTGGGAGCGTTCGCGCTGCTGACCACGCCCGACCAGGTCGCCCTGCTGCACGCCGACCCGGAGCGCTCGGTCGAGGAGCTGCTGCGCTACCTGAGCATCGCGCACACGATGGTCCGCGTCGCGCTGGAGGACGTCGAGCTGGACGGGCGGCTGATCAGGGCGGGCGACACCGTCACCCTCTCCGTCGAGGCGGGCAACCGCGACCCCGCGAAGTTCCCCGAGCCCGACCGGCTCGACCTGGGCAGGCGCGCCACCGGCCACCTGTCGTTCGGCCACGGCATCCACCAGTGCCTCGGCCAGCAGTTGGCCAGGGTCGAGCTGCGCGTCGCCCTGCCCGCGCTGTTCACCCGCTTCCCGAGCCTGCGCCTGGCCGTCGCGCCGCAGGACGTTCCGCTGCGGTCGGGTGTGGACATCCTGGGCGCGCACCGGCTCCCGGTCACCTGGGACGCGCCGTGAGGGTCGAGGTCGACCGGGGGCGGTGCGTCGGAGCGGGCATGTGCGTGCTGACGGAGCCCGCGGTGTTCGACCAGGACGACGACGGCACCGTGCTCCTGCTCGACCCCGCGCCCCCGGCGGCCGGGCACGCCGCGGTGCGCGACGCGGCCCTGGTGTGCCCCGCGGGGGCGATCACCGTCCAGGACGGGCCGAGGTAGGGAAACGTCCACTGTGGAGCTTCCGCCGTGCGGAAGCTCCACAGTGCTGTGCGATCAGGCCGGGATGACCAGGACCTGGCCGGGCTGGATCAGGTCCGGGTTGTCGAGACCGTTGGCCTCGGCGATGCGCTGGTACTGGTTGCCGTCGCCGTAGGCCTTCTCCGCGATCGCCCACAGGGTGTCGCCGGGGTCGACGGTCCACGTCTGCTGGGCCGGGGCGGCCGGGGCCTGCTCGACCGGCGCGGGCGCGGGGGTCTCGACGGCCACCGGGGCGGGGACGGGGCGGGGGTCGTCGGTGTTGGTGCCCGACGCCCAGGTGCTGGAGCCGCCGCTGTTGTAGACCACCACGTTGCGGTCGGTCTGGAGGACGAGGCGCGAGCCGGGGTTGCCGCTGGTGTCGCTCGCCCACACCGAGGTGCCGGACGCGGTGTAGAGGACGAAGTTGCCGTCGTCCTGCAGGGTGGCGCTGGTCGCGCCGGAACCGTTGGTGCCGGTCGCCCAGACCACTTCGCCGCCGTCGGTCAGCACCAGGTTGCCGTCGGACTGGAGCACGAGCGAGTACCCGTTCTCCGAGTCGAGCTGCTGGCCGACCGCGAGGTTCTGCCCCGCCTGCAAGGTGTCCACGTGTTGAGCCTCTTCCGAATTGATCAACGAATCGTGGCGACCCTACCGCCGTTCGGGCCGGTCCACCGGGCAGGCGGCGGGTGTCCGGTTGCGACGGTGCCGTTGTCCACTCGAAAGGGTGGAGTCCGGCACCGCGAGCGGATCAGAAGCGCTCGAACCGGAAGGGTTCCAGCGCCCCGTCCTGGTCCTCGCCCAGCACCTCGGCGGCGACCAGGTCTCCCGCGTGCACGCTCAGCGTCGCACCGCTGTGCGAGACGGCGAAGTGGAAGTTCGGCAGCGCGAGCGCCCGGCCCAGCACGGGCAGGCCGTCACCGGGGATCGGCCGCTCGCCCACCCGCACGCTCTCCACGGCCGCGTCCCGCAGTCCGGGGTAGAGCGCGCGGCCCGCCACGAGCACGTCGTCGACCGCCGACCGGTCGACGGTGACCTCGCCGGTGTCGGACACGCGCACCGCGCCGTCGCCCTCGTGGCTGTGCAGCAGCAGCCGCCCGGCGCCGTCGGGCCGCAGGTGCACCCGAGGGGCGTGCACGACGCGGGAGACCCACACCGCGACCGGCGCGGTGCAGACCAGCACGCCGCGGGTGTTGTTCATCGGCAGCGCCAGACCGGCCATCGCGGCGACCTCCGCCGCCCGCGGGCCCGCGCAGTTCACCACCGCGTCCGCGGCGAGGCGGCGCCCCGACGCGAGGCGGACGGCGCGCACCGCCCCCGCGCTCGACTCCACGCCGGTGACGGCGTCGCCGCGCACCACCTCGGCGCTGCGCGACACCGCCGCCGCGAGCAGGTGGCCCACCAGCCTGGTCGGCTCGATCCAGCCCTCGCGCGGGAAGTAGGCGATCCCGTCCTCCGGCACCCGCGCCGGGTCGAGGTCCGGTTCCAGGCGCAGCACGTCCGCCCGGTCGAGCCAGCGCGCCTCGTACCCGTAGTCCAGCAGCCCGGCGACCTTCCGGCGCAGCTCCTCGGCCCCGGCCTCGTCGGCGGCCCACTCCAGGTTCCCGCCCTCGTGGTACCAGTCGCCGAGGGTCGCGAGCCGCCGGTGGGCCTCCATGGCCGCCACGCTGAGGTCGTGGTAGGCCCTGGGCTGCTTGCCGCACGAGTTGGTCCACGAGAACGTGGCGCCGGAGGTGCCGCCCGCGGGCGCGCCCGCGTCCACGACCGTGACGCGGGCGCCGCGCCGGGTCAGCGAGGCCGCCACCGCGGCACCGTACACACCCGCACCGATCACGACCACGTGCTCGAACATCCTCGCAACGTGGCACGGCCACCGGCCGCAGTCAACCGCCGGAAGTCGTTGCGGGTCAACGACTTCGACTCAGGTGGTCTCCTCGGAGCGGCGGTGCTCGCGGTCGGCCGGGTCCTCCGGGACCGGCCCCTGCTCACCGTCGGGCACCGCGAGCAGCGCGTTGCCCCGGTCCTCCGACTCCCGCAGCACGGCCTCGGCCTGCGCGCGGGGATCGGCGCTCCCGCCCGCGGACTCCTCCTCGGGCAGCAGGTGGGCTCGGGACGCGACCTCGTCCTCACGTGGGCTCATGATCCCGAGTCTGCCACCGGTCGGCGGCGCGGGCAGGTCGGCTCAGACGTGGTCGGGCAGGCGGCGGGCCACCTCGGCCGGTGACGGCATGAGCGCGATCTCCTCGGCGACCGCGCGGGCGGCCTCGCGGTGGCCCGCGCGCCCCAGCAGGGACAGGGCGTGGTCGGTGACGGCGTCCGCGCTCACCTCGGTCGGGTGCAGGCTCAGCCCGGCGCCCGCCGCCGCGACCGCGTCGGCGTTGGCGAACTGGTCGGCCCCCTGCGGGAGCAGCAGCTGGGGCGCGCCGGCGGCGAGCGCGCCGAGCGTCGTGCCGCTGCCGCCGTGGTGCACGACCAGGGCGACGTTCGGCAGCAGGTCGGCCTGCGGCACCCAGGCCTCCGCGGTCACGCCGTCCGGCAGGTCGCCGAGTTCCCGCACCGGCACCCGACCCGTGGCGACCACCACCCGCGCGCCCAGCGCGGTCAGGCCCCGGACCGCCGTGGTCAGCAACTCCGCCGTGCCGAACGCCGTGCCGAGCGTGAGGTAGACCAGCGGTCGCGACCCGCTCGGGGCCGTCCACCCGCTCGGCGTCGAGTACGGCACGGGCCGCAGGGCGATCCGGTCCGCGGTGGCGAGGAAGCCCTCGTCCTGCAAGGACGGCGGGCAGATGTCCAGGTGCGGGGCACCGGGCGCGGGCACCTCCAGCCCGATGCCCTCGGGGAACATGCGGCCGAACCCGTGCCACAGGCCGGGGATGCCCGCCCGCCGCGCGGCGACGGCTCCCGCGGGCAGCCCCCACTCGTGCACGACGAGGTCGGGCTCCAGCCGAGCCAGCTCGGGCTCCAGGTCCTCCGCGTAGATCTCGTAGAACGAATCGGCTGGTCGGAACGGGCGCAGTCCGTTGGCCGCCAGCGGCGCGTGCACGGCGTCCCCGACGGCGTAGTGCACCTCGTGGCCCGCCTCGCGCGCGGCGACCGCGAGCGGGATCAGCGGGTAGGTGTGGCCCACGGAGGCGAGGCTGGTGAACAGGACGCGCACAGCGCCACCCTAGTGCGGTGGCCGCAGTCCACACCGGGTTTCGCGCGGCTCGGGTGGATCCCTCGCGGCACCGCCCCCACGCCCCCGTACTGCCGGTGCGAGAGCGGTGCCGATGCCTCTTCGCCGGCGGGCGCGGGGGAGGCGGCGCCACGATGAATCGCCCTGAACGGCACGAAACCCGGCAAGGGTTCGTGGCCACCGCACCAGACGTCGTCAGGCCGGTTCGAAGCCGTGGTCCTCGCCGGTGATCCGCTTGCCCGTCTTCTCGTCGAGCACGACCGGGCGCGCGGTCCGGCCCGTGGCGCGGTCGACCAGGCGGGCCGACGGCCGCTCGGGGCCGAAGTGCCGGTGCCCCCACGCGGCCATCGCGGCGAGCACGGGCAGGAAGTCGCGCCCGCTCGCGGTCAGCACGTACTCGTGCCGGGTCGGGCCGGTGGCGTAGACGCGCTGCTCCAGCAGGCCGGACGCGACCAGTCCCTTGAGCCTGCGGCTGAGCGAACCGGGGGAGATCCCCAGGTTCGCCTGGAGGTCGGCGAAGCGCGTGACGCCCGCGGACACGTCCCGCAGGACCAGCACGCTCCACCACTCGCCGACGTGCTCCAGGCTGCGGGCGATCGGGCAGTTCGCGTCGGCGAAGCTGACGTGCTGGACCACCGCGGGCCTCCTCGGGCTTTCGGTCCGGACTTTCCCGGAGTGCAACTACCATGATAATAGTTGAGGCATGACCACCGTTGACCCCACCGCGCTGTCCGGCCTCGACGTGATGCGCCACGCGCAGCGCACCCAGGACGTCGACGCGCCGCACATCGGCCGCCTGCTCGGCATGAGCTTCGACGAGGTCGAGGAGGGTCGCGTCGTGATGTCGCTGGTGACCCGACCCGACTTCATGAACCCGCTCGGCACGGTGCACGGCGGCATCGCCGCCACCCTGCTCGACTCGGTCATGGGCTGCGCCGTGCACTCCACCCTCGCCCCCGGCGTCGGCTACACCACGCTGGAGCTGAAGGTGAACTACATCCGGTCCGCCCGCACCGACGGCAGGCGGCTCGTGGGGGAGGGCAAGGTCGTGCACGCGGGCAGGCGCACGGCCACCGCCGAGGGCCGGGTCGTGGACGAGCGGGGTGCCCTGGTCGCCCACGCCACCACGACGTGCCTGATCCTCGCGCCGGAGGCCTAGTCAGACGGGGGCGAGGTCGGTGGCGGCCGGGAGGTCGACGTCCCAGGTGAAGCCGGTGAGGCTGAGCACGCGCGCCGCGGCGCGGCGGGGGCCGACGATCCGCACGCGGTGGCCGGTCGAGCCGAGGTGGAGGTTCAGCCTGGCCAGGAACGTCAGGCCCGCGCAGCCGAAGAAGGTCGCGCCCGCGAGGTCGACCACGACGTGCGACGGGGCTCCCGCGGCCAGTTCGAGGTAGGCCTGCTCCAGTCGCGCCGTGGCGGCGCGGTCGATGTCGCCGAGCAGGTCGACGCGGGGGAGGTCGTGGGAGCGGGAGAACCGGACCTGTCCGGTGGGCAGCACGTCCTGGATCGTCACGGGTCCGTGCCGCCTTCGTCTCGGGTACCAACTTCATCGTTGCACCACGACAAACGTTGTGACCTCAGTATGCACGTCCGGTGGTGGTAATTCCACTGAGCCCCAGGTGCTCTCGATGTCGGAACGACCCGTGCGCGGGTGTTTCCGCAGCTCACCGTCGGCAACATTTGTCGGAAGACAAAAAAGCGCTCAGGCGCGCCGTTCCCACGAGGTGGCGTCGTGCGCCGCGGCGTTGAACTCCGCCAGCCCCGTGAGCAGGGCTTCCCGACCCGCGGGCGACATGTCGCCGAGGATCAGGGCCAGTGCCTGGCGGCGGTTCCGGCCGACCTCGGCCAGCAGGGCCCTGCCGTCCCTGGTGAGCGCGAGCATGACCTCGCGGCGGTTGTGCACGCTCGCCGCGCGGGTCAGCAGCCCGGCCGCCTGCAACCGGTCGCACAGCCTGCTCGCGGAGGACGGGATGGCGTCGAGCTCCGCGGCGAGGCCGTTGAGGTTGATCTGGCCGTGGCGCTCCACGATGGCCAGGGCCTGCATCTGGGACGGGGACACCCGCGTCTTCGGCGTCCGCTGCGTGCGGTCCCACAGCGCGGTGAGCGCCTCGGCGGCGGCTTCCACGGCCGAGGACACGTCCGCGGTGCGCGGACCTCGACCGTGGCTGCTCGTCATGGCCCCTACTCTGGCACCTCGCCGCCCGCCGGAACAGCCCGGGGTCGAGGCGTCGACGGTTGTCGTCGGTGCGGACCGTACTGTCAGCCTGCTGTGCACGGAGCAGCGCGGGCCGAACGGCCGCGCGCCGACGACCTGGAGGCAACCATGAGCGGCGCCGACGACCGGTTGGTGCGCGCCGAGCGGGCGCTGCGCGCCAGTCCTCCCCACGCGCTGCTGGACGTCCTCGACTCGGTGCTGCGGAGCGACTTCGACGTCGCCGGGTCGGAGCTGCTGCTCGCGGACTACCGCCTGAACGTGCTCCAGCCGGTGACCAGGCTGCCGCACACCGCCGAGCCGATCTCGATCCGCACCAGCGCTGCCGGGCGCGCGTTCACCGCCCAGCGGACGCTGCTCGAACCGGTGCCCGGCGACGGCGTGGCGGCCTACGTGCCGGTGGCGGTGCGCGGTGACCGGCTCGGCGTGCTCGTGGTGACGCTGCGGGAGGTGCCGGGCGACGGTGCCAGGCGGGCGTTGGAGGACCTCGCGACCGCGCTCGGCCACGAGCTGGTCGTCGCCGAGCGGGACACCGACCTGTACCTGCGCGCCCGGCGGCGGGAGCGGCTGAGCCTGGCGGCCGAGATGCAGTGGCAGCTGCTGCCCGGCCGCGGCTGCGCCCGCGAGGAGTACTCGCTGGGCGGGCAGCTCGAACCCGCCTACACGATCGGCGGCGACAACTTCGACTGGAGCGCGTCCGCCGACCACCTGACCGTGACGGTCTCCAACGGCATGGGCAGCGGCATCCAGGCCGCCCTGCTCACCAACCTCGCCATCAGCGCGCTGCGCAACGCCCGCCGGGCCGGTCTCGGCCTGGTCGACCAGGCGTGCCTGGCGGACCAGGCCGTGTACGCCCAGTACGGCGGGGCCGAGCACGTGGCGACCCTGCTGCTGCGCTTCGAGCTGTCGACCGGCCGGGTCGGGGTCGTCGACGCCGGGTCACCCCACCTGCTGCGGCTGCGCGACGGCCGGGTCGAGCTGGTCCCGTTCGAGGAGCAGATGCCGCTGGGCATGTTCGAGAGCACCGAGTACCAGGAGCAGGACTTCCACGTCGAGCCGGGGGACCGGCTGGTCGTGGTCAGCGACGGCGTGCACACCGCCCGCTCGCCGCGCGGTGGCGAGTACGGCGCCACCAACCTGGACCGGATCATCCGCGACTCGCGCAACCTGCCCGCGCCGGAGGCCGCCAGGGCGATCATCACGGAGCTGCTGGAGTACCACGAGGGCACCGACCTGCTCGACGACGCGGTGGTGGTCTGCCTCGACTGGACGGGCACCGTCGGCCACTGACCCCTCTCGTGCCTCGTTCACCTGAATGAGTAAATCTGTGGTGGCTGGTGTAGACATTCGAGCATGGCTGTCGGTACCCTTCTGACCGCTGGAGGAGAGGAAGTCGATGGCGAGGTTCGTGGACCCCGGCGGCGCCGGTACCCCCGAGGGGTGTCCCGCCACCGCCGTCGAGCCTGCCGCCAGGCGGAGGCGCGATGATCCCCGACAACCACGACGAGGCCCCGACCCTGCGCTCGGTGGCCGAGAAGTTCGACGACGACCACTACCCCGCCTACACGACGGGCAGGGCCGCGGAGATGCTGAACACCTCGGCCGGCTTCCTGCGCAGCCTGGACGAGGCGAGGCTGATCGAACCCCAGCGCTCCTCGGGTGGGCACCGGCGCTACTCCCGCCACCAGCTGCGCCTCGCCGCGCGGGTGCGCGAGCTGGTCGACCGGGGCACCGGGCTGGGCGCGGCCTGCCGCATCGTGACGCTGGAGGACCAGCTCCGGGAGGCCAGGGCCGCGGTCGAGCCGCGGCACCCGCCCGGCGAGCCCTACCCACCACTGCGGGGCGTGCCGCCCCACCGACCCGACTGACGGCCGGACCGGCCGCACCGACACGCGGAAGCACACAGGGCAGAGGGGACGTTCCGTGCTGAACAGGTCGAAGGGTGACGTGCTCGTGGAGGTCGACCGCACTCCCCGAGCGTCGATCGTCACCGCGTCGGGTGAGCTCGACGCGACCACCGCGGGCGCGCTGGACGAGCACCTGCTCCTGTTCGCCGCGGGCGAGGCCGTGGTCCTCGACCTGACCGGCGTGACCTTCTGCGACTCCGTCGGCATCGCCTGCGTGCTGGCGGCGCTCCACCGGGGCGTCGACCTCCGCGTGGTCGGCTCCCGGCGGGTGAGCAGGGTGCTGGCACTGGTGGGGAGGGGGCTGGAGGAGCGGCTCCACACCTCGGTGGCGGAGGCGCTCGCCCAACCCGCCCAACCCGCCCGGCGGTACCCCGGCCTCCGTTCCGTGTAGCCGTCCCGCCCGCCGCGTCGCGGACCGAAGGAGTGCCGACCATGACCGGTCCCGATCCCAAGTCGGACCTCCACCACTACCTGGGGGTCGCTCGCGACGCCCTCCTCTGGAAGCTGGAAGGTCTCGCGGAGTACGACGTCCGCAGGCCCCTCACCCCGACCGGCACCAACCTGCTCGGGTTGGTGAAGCACGTGTCCGGGTGCGAGATCGGGTACTTCGGCGAGACGTTCGGCAGGCCGTTCCCCGACCCGCCCGCCTGGCTGCGGGACGACGCGGAACCCAACGCCGACATGTGGGCCACCGCCGACGAGGCGCGCGAGGACGTGGTGGGGCTGTACCGGCGGGCGTGCGAGCACGCCGACGCGACCATCACCGAACTGGCGCTCGACGCGCCCGGTGTGGTGGCCCACTGGCCCGAGGAGCGGCGCCGGGTCACGCTGCACCAGATCCTCGTGCACATGGTCTCCGAGACCACGCGGCACGCCGGGCACGCCGACGTCGTCCGAGAACTGGTCGACGGTGCCGTCGGCGTCCGCAGGGACCTGAGCAACCTCCCTCCCGGCGACCGGCGGTGGTGGTCGGGGTACCGGGACAGGCTGGAGACCGCCGCCAGGGAAGCGGGCCGGGGATGACCGGCCCGCCGCCCCCCGCGGCGGAACCGCTCGTCCGGGTCTCCGGCCCCGGTAGCGGGAACACCTCAACCAGCACGCGGCGTCGAGCCCCCTCCCCGACGCGGAGGGGCTCTCGGCGTTCCCGGCCACGGACCAGGTCCAGCGGAACGAGGGTGGAATGAGTGGCGTTGCGGCGGAAGCCTCCAGACCGGGCACCGTGGAGCACGTGGTCGACCAACCGGGGTTGCGGCAGCTCCTGGCGGGCCTGACCGCCGTGCGCGACGGCGACTTCGGCACCAGGCTGCCTGACGACGCCGACGGGCTGCTCGGCGAGATCGCCACGGTCTTCAACGGCATGGTCGACCAGCTGTCGCTGTTCACCTCCGAGGTCACCCGCGTGGCCCGCGAGGTCGGCACCGAGGGCAGGCTCGGCGGGCAGGCGCAGGTGCCCGGCGTGTCGGGGACGTGGGAGGACCTGACCGACTCGGTGAACGCCATGGCGGGCAACCTGACCAGCCAGGTCCGCGACATCGCGCAGGTCGCCACGGCGGTGGCGCGCGGCGACCTCTCACAGAAGATCGACGTGGACGCGCGCGGGGAGATCCTGGAGCTGAAGGAGACCGTCAACACGATGGTCGACCAGCTCTCCAGCTTCGCCGACGAGGTGACGCGCGTGGCCCGCGAGGTGGGCAGCGAGGGCAGGCTGGGCGGCCAGGCCGAGGTGCCCGGCGTCGGCGGCGTCTGGCGGGACCTCACGGACTCGGTGAACTTCATGGCGGGCAACCTGACCGACCAGGTGCGCAACATCGCCCAGGTCACGACGGCGGTGGCGCGGGGCGACCTGAGCCAGAAGATCACCGTGACGGCGCGGGGGGAGATCCTGGAGCTGAAGAACACCATCAACACGATGGTCGACCAGCTCTCCAGCTTCGCCGACGAGGTCACGCGCATGGCCCGCGAGGTCGGCACCGAGGGCATCCTCGGCGGGCAGGCGGACGTGAAGGGCGTCTCGGGCACCTGGCGGGACCTCACGGACTCGGTGAACTTCATGGCGGGCAACCTGACCGCGCAGGTGCGGTCGATCGCCCAGGTCGCCACGGCGGTGGCGCGGGGCGACCTGAGCCAGAAGATCACCGTGACGGCGCGGGGGGAGATCCTGGAGCTGAAGAACACCATCAACACCATGGTGGACCAGCTCTCCGCGTTCGCCGACGAGGTGACGCGGGTGGCCCGCGAGGTCGGCACCGAGGGCCGGCTGGGCGGTCAGGCCGACGTCGAGGGCGTGTCGGGCACGTGGAAGGACCTCACCGAGTCGGTGAACGTCATGGGCGACAACCTGACCGCGCAGGTGCGGTCGATCGCCCAGGTCACGACGGCGGTGGCGCGGGGCGACCTGTCGCAGAAGATCCGGGTCGACGCGCGCGGGGAGATCCTGGAGCTGAAGGAGACCATCAACACGATGGTGGACCAGCTCTCGGCGTTCGCCGACGAGGTGACGCGCGTGTCGCGGGAGGTGGGCACCGAGGGCAACCTGGGTGGGCAGGCCACCGTGCGCGGCGTCTCGGGGACGTGGAAGGACCTGACGGACAACGTCAACGTGATGGCCTCCAACCTGACCGGCCAGGTGCGGTCGATCGCCCAGGTCGCCACGGCGGTGGCGCGGGGCGACCTGTCGCAGAAGATCACCGTCGAGGCCAAGGGCGAGGTCGCCGCGCTCGCGGGCGTGATCAACACGATGGTGGACACGCTGTCCGCGTTCGCCGACGAGGTCACGCGGGTGGCCCGCGAGGTCGGCACCGAGGGCATCCTCGGCGGCCAGGCGCGCGTGCCGAACGTGGCGGGCACGTGGAAGGACCTGACCGACAACGTCAACTTCATGGCGGGCAACCTGACCAACCAGGTCCGCAACATCGCCCAGGTGACGACCGCCGTCGCGCAGGGCGACCTGACCCGCAAGATCGACGTCGACGCGCGCGGCGAGATCCTGGAGCTGAAGACGACCATCAACACGATGGTCGACCAGCTCTCGGCGTTCGCCGCGGAGGTCACCCGCGTGGCGCGCGAGGTCGGCAGCGAGGGGCGGCTGGGCGGTCAGGCCGAGGTCGAGGGCGTGTCGGGCACGTGGAAGCGCCTGACGGAGAACGTGAACGGGCTCGCGGGCAACCTGACCCGGCAGGTCAGGGCCATCGCCGAGGTGACGAGCGCGGTCGCCGAGGGCGACCTGACCCGCTCCATCACGGTCGAGGCCTCGGGGGAGGTCGCCGAGCTGAAGGACAACATCAACTCGATGGTGGGGTCGCTGCGCGAGACCACCAAGGCCAACCAGGACCAGGACTGGCTCAAGTCCAACCTGGCGCGCATCTCCGGGCTGATGCAGGGGCGCCGGGACCTCGCGGTCGTCGCCGAGCTGATCATGGACGAGCTGACGCCGCTGGTGTCCGCGCAGTACGGCGGCTTCTACCTCGCCGACGACAGCCCCGACGACCCCGAGCTGCGGCTGATCAGCTCCTACGGCCACCCCGACCGCCCGGACGACCACAGCCGCACCCGGTTCCGCTTCGGGCAGTCCCTGGTCGGCCAGGCCGCGCGCAGCCGCCGCACGATCGCGGTGGACGACGTGCCCGCGGAGTACGTCACCGTGTCCTCCGGGCTCGGCCGCGCCGCGCCCGCGAACCTGGTCGTGCTGCCCATCGTCGTGGAGGACCAGGTGCTCGGCGTCATCGAGCTGGCGTCGGTGCACCGGTTCACCGCCATCCACCGGGACTTCCTCGACCAGCTCATGGAGACCGTCGGCGTCAACGTGAACACCATCGTGGCCAACGCGCGCACCGACGAGCTGCTCGGCGAGTCGCAGCGGCTGGCGGCGGAACTCCAGGCCAGGTCGGGGGAACTCCAGGTGCGCCAGGAGGAGCTCCAGCGCTCCAACGCGGAGCTGGAGGAGAAGGCGGCGCTGCTGGCCACCCAGAACCGCGACATCGAGGCCAAGAACCTGGAGATCGAGCAGGCCCGCCAGGAGCTGGAGGCCCGCGCCCAGCAGCTCGCGCTGGCGTCGAAGTACAAGTCGGAGTTCCTGGCCAACATGAGCCACGAGCTGCGCACCCCGCTCAACAGCCTGCTGATCCTGGCCCAGCTGCTCGCCCAGAACCCCGGCCGCAACCTCACCCCCAAGCAGGTCGAGTACGCGGAGATCATCCACTCCGCCGGGTCGGACCTGCTCCAGCTGATCAACGACATCCTCGACCTGTCGAAGGTCGAGGCGGGCAAGATGGACATCACGCCGGAGCAGGTGCCGCTGCGCAGGCTGCTCGACTACGTCGAGGTGACGTTCCGGCCGTTGACCACGCAGAAGAGCCTGGGGTTCCAGGTGACCACCGCCCCCGGCGTCCCCGGCGAGCTGCTGACCGACGACTCGCGGCTGCGGCAGGTGCTGCGCAACCTGCTGTCGAACGCGGTGAAGTTCACCGAGACCGGCAGCGTCGAGCTGCGCATCGAACCGGTCGACTCCGCCGACCTGCCCGCGTCGGTGCGCCACCACGGGTCGGCCATCGCGTTCCGCGTGGTCGACACCGGCATCGGCATCGCCGAGCAGCAGCTGGAGTCGATCTTCGGTGCCTTCCAGCAGGCCGACGGCACCACCAGCCGCAAGTACGGCGGGACCGGCCTGGGGCTCTCGATCAGCCGGGAGATCGCCTACCTGCTCGGCGGGGCCATCGCGGCCGAGAGCACACCGGGCCGGGGGAGCACCTTCACCCTGTACCTGCCCGTGGCGCGCCCGGACTTCCAGGCGCCGCCGCACCCGCGCGCCGCGGAACCCCGGCCTGCCGCGGGCTTCGCGGGCAGGCAGGTGGCCGCGCACCACCAGCGCAGGCTGCTGGTGGTGGAGGAACGGGCGCGCGGCCTGCTCTCGCTGGTCGCCGAGAGCGCCGTGGGCGACCTCGCCGACAGCCACGACCCGCGCGGGCCCGTGGAGGTCGTCACCGCCGTCGGGGCGCGGGACGCCGCCGCCGCGCTGGCCGCGCGGGCGTGCCACTGCGTCGTGCTGGAGCTGGACATGTCCGACGGCGTCGCGCTCGACCTGCTGGAGGCGATGGACGGCGACGCCGGTCTGCACGGCGTCCCGGTGCTGGCGCACAACAACCGCCGCCTCGACCCGGACCAGGAGCGACGGCTCCGGTCGCGCACCGCGACGAGGCCGTTGGAGCTGCTGTCCAGCCTGGACGAACTCCGCGAGCGCATCGCCCTGCACCTCACCGCGGAGGAACCCGGCGACGTGCTCCCCCTCGTGCGCACCGAGGAACGGCCCGACCCCGTCCCCCGGCGCCGCGACGGGAAGCTCGCGGGCCGGACCGTGCTGATCGTCGACGACGACGCGCGGAACCTGTTCGCGCTCAGCAGCATCCTGGAGCTGCACGGCGTGGACGTCGTGCACGCCGAGAACGGCCGGGAGGCCGTCGAGGCGCTGTCGGGGCCCGTGCCCGTCGACCTGATCCTGATGGACGTGATGATGCCGGAGATGGACGGCTACGCCGCCACGTCCGCGATCCGGGCCATGCCCGAGCTGGCGAGCCTGCCGATCATCGCCGTGACGGCGAAGGCCATGCCGGGTGACCGCGAGAAGAGCCTGGCGTCCGGCGCCAACGACTACGTCACGAAGCCGGTGGACGCGGACGACCTGCTGGCGTGCATCCAGCGCTGGCTGGACACCTGAGCCGCGGGCGCGGAGGGAGTCCGGTGGACGGGCAGGTGCCCGCGGGCGAGGGGACGGCGCTGCGCAGGATGGCCGCCGCGGTCGAGCGGCTCTCGGCCGAGGTCCGCCGGGCGCGGGCCGAGGCCGACCGGCGGGCGGTGGTCGAGCTGGCCAGGGGCGTCCTGGTCGAACGGCTGGGGTGCGGCCCCGCGCAGGCCGCCCGGCAGCTCGCCGACCTCTCCGCGCGGGCAGGCGTGTCGCAGCTCGAACTGGCGGCGGACGTCGTCGACCAGGCGGCGCGGGGTCGGTTTTCCCCGGCTGCGGCGGAGCTTGTCGACCGGGTGTTGGCCGGGTCGGAGGTGGGGCAGGCGGCGGATGTCGTGGATGAGGTGGCGCGGGACTGGCCCTCCTCCACCACGGCGGAACCCCTCGACCACGCGCTCACCGGGCCGGAGCCGTCCGGGTCGGTCTCCCTGCGGCTGCGCACCGCCGAGAGCGGAGCCCTCGCCGCGGGTGACGGCTGGAGCGTGGCCGGGTCGCTGCTGGACCACGCGCTCGCCCCGCTGGGCGCCACCGCGGTGGCGATCTGGTCGGTGGGCGCGGACTCCTCACTGGCGCTGGCCGGGGCGGCGGGCTTCACCGCCGAGGAGACCGGGGGGTGGCGCTCCGTGCCGCCCGACGTGGCCACGGCGGCCCGGCGCGCGCTCGCCGAGCGGGACGCCGTGTGGATCGAGGACCTGGCCGCGTCGGGACTGCCGTCGATCGGCCACCGGCACCTGGCCGGCGGCCGGGTCGTCCTGCCCGCCGTGGTGGGCGGCCGGGTCCTCGGTGTGCTGGAGGTCTGCTGGCCACGTCCGCTGCCGCCGCAGCCACCGCGGGTCCGGCGCCAGGTGGAGGCGCTGGGGGAGCTGTGCGCCCACGCGCTGGAGAGCGACGCCGAGGCGGGCACGGCCGGTGGCCAGGACGACGCGGCGCGGCTCGCGGAGCTGGTGGCCCTGGCCGACGGGCTCCTGGACCCGGCGCTGGTCCTGCGGCCGGAGCTGACCGGCGGGGCCCTCGCCGACTTCCGGCTGCACCACCTCAACCCCCGCTTCCAGGACCTGGCAGGCCGGTCGCGCGAGTCCCTCACCGGGGCCGGGCTGCTGGAGGCGTACCCGTTCGCCGAGGCCGGGGAAGGCCTGTTCACCGCCGTCGAGCACGTCTACGCGACCGGCGAGCCGTTCCGGGCCGAGCGGATGGTCCTCACGGCGCGGTTCGAGGAGGTCCCGCTCACCGTGACCGCGGACATCGGCATCAGCAGGCACGGCGACTCCGTGCTGCTGGTGTGGCGGGTGCGGGACGAGACCGCGCTGCTGGTCGACCTGCTGCGCCACGCCCAGCGCCTCGGCCGCATCGGCGGCTTCGAGCAGGACACGGCCTCCGGCCGGATCACCTGGAACGGCGAGCTGTTCGGGCTCTTCGGGCTGCCCACCGCGGCCGGACCGGTCCCGCTGGCCGACCTGCCCGCGCACGCCCACCCCGACGACGCCGCCGCGCTCCACGGGTTCCTGCGCACCGTGCTGCACCACGGCAAGCCCGCGTCGACCGCGTTCCGGCTGCGCCGCCCCGACCGGATCACCCGCCACATCAGGGTCATCGCCGAACCCGTGCTCGACCGGGCGGGCCGCGTGGCGGTCGTGCGCGGCGCGTACCAGGACGCCTCCGCCCAGCACTGGACGGAGGTGGCGCTGTCGGCCACCCGCGACCAGCTCGCCCACTCCGAGCAGCAGGCCGCCGAGCAGAACCGGTTGGCGCTGCGGCTCCAGCGGGCGATCATGCCGCCCGCCCAGCCGACGATCGACGCCTTCGACCTGCGCATCGCCGCCCGCTACCGGCCCGCCGAGATCGAGCACCTCGTCGGCGGCGACTGGTACGACGCCGCCGTCCTGCCGTCCAAGCAGATCCTCGTGTCCGTCGGCGACATCACCGGCCACGGCATCAAGAGCGCGACCGGGATGGTCGTGCTGCGCAACGCGCTGCGCGGCCTCGCCGCGACCGGCGCCGGTCCCGCCCAGCTCCTGACGTGGCTCAACCTCGTCGCCCACCACCTGACCGACCACATCTTCGCCACGGCCGTCTGCGGGCTGTACGACCCGGCCGCCGGGGTGCTGAGGTGGGCCCGCGCGGGCCACCCGCCGCCGGTGCTGGTCCGCGACGGGGAGGCGACCGCCCTGCCCGTGCCGCACGGGGTCATGCTCGGCGCGCTCGCGGAGGCCGACTACGAGGAGCGGCGGGTGGAACTGCGGCCGGAGGACACCCTCCTGCTCTACACCGACGGGTTGATCGAGCGCCGGGACCAGGACCTGGACGAGTGCGTCCGGTGGCTGCTCACCACGTCCGCGGCGTTCACCGGGTCGCTGGAGCAGCGGTTGGACGACCTGCTCGTCCGCAGCGAGTCCGACACCGACGACGACGCCTGCATCGTGGGCGTCCAGCTCGGGTGAGCGGGTCGGTACCGTCGTCCCGCGCGGTCTGCTGAGGAGAGTGGTCGGTGGAGTTCGAGTTCGACGGTGAGCTGTGGTTCTGGCGCGGTCCCGCGCCGTGGTACTTCATCACCGTGCCGGAGGAGGACTGCGTCCTCATCCAGGCCGAGTCGTCGGCCGTGAGCTACGGCTGGGGCATGATCCCCGTCGCCGCCCGGATCGGGGAGACCCGGTGGACGACGTCGCTGTTCCCCAAGGACGGTCGCTACGTCGTGCCGGTGAAGGCGGCGGTGCGCCGGGCCGAGGGGCTGGAGGAGGGCGACAGCCCGACGGTGCGCCTGACCCTGCACGGGTGACGCGTCAGCACTCGGGGTGCTCGCGGAGCACGCCCCACACGGTCTTGCCCGGTCCGCCGTCGGTGGCGGGGCGCACACCCCACTCGTGGCACAGCTCGTGGACGAGCAGGACGCCGTGGTGGTGCGGGCCGACGGGGTGCGCGAGGTGCAGCACCGGTTCGGCGGGATCGCCGTCGGTGACCTCGACCCGCACGGCGCACCCCTCGCGGTCGACGCGGAGCCTGCGCGCGCTCCCGGTGTGCTGGTAGGCGTTCTCGACCAGTTCCTCCACCACCAGCAGCACGTCGGTCAGCACGTCGGGGTGCACGGCGGCGGCCAGGTGCCGGCGCACCCCCGTGCGGACCGACCACGGGCTGGGGTGGGTGCTCAGGTCGCGTTCCCAGGGCAGGAGGACCAGCGCCAGCACGTCCTGGACCTCGCTGATCAGCCGGGACACGGCCTGGGGCAGCGGGCCGCTCACCAGCGGTGGCCCGCCGGACGGCTTCGGTGCGCGACCGGGCTCGGAGTGCTCCATCACCGGACGTTCGCGGTGGCGGGCACTTCGGATCGGTTGTCGGGCGAACCCGTTCGGGTTCAGCCCCGCTGCCACCTCTGGTTGGCGCCCCCGGAGCAGTTCCACAGCACGACGGGGGTGCCGAACTCGGTGCCCGAGCCGAGGACGTCCAGGCACAGGCCCGACTGCGCACCGGTGATGGTCCGGTCCTCGTTGAGGGTCCACCTCTGGTTGGGCCCGCCGTTGCAGTCGTGGACGTCGACGCTCGTGCCCGGCTCGGTGCCCGCCAGACGGGCGTCCAGGCACTTGGTGCCGCCGTACACCCGCAGCTCGCCCGCCACCGTCGGCGCCCACCGCTGGTTGTCGCCGCCGTTGCAGTCGAAGACGGTGACCGCGGTGCCGTTGTCCGTCGCGTTCCCCGGCACGTCGAGGCACTTGCCCGACGCGTCCACGACCAGCGGTGCCGCGGTGGCCGTCGCGGGCCGCGGCGCCGAGCTGGACGTCGGCGCCGACCGGCTGGACGACGTGCCGGGCGGGGGAGTGGACGCCTCGGACCGCCCGTCCCGGTTGGCGTGGAGGAACGCGCCGCCGACGACCCCGACCAGGACCAGCAGCGCGGTCACGAGACCGGCGGCGGCCCGGCGGCGGCTCCGGCGCTCGTCCGCGGCGGACCTCGGCGGCAGGGTGAAGGTCGAGGTGGACCGGTCGCGCAGGTCCACCACCAGCGTCGGCGTGGGCGCCGTCGTCCTGGCCACGGCGTCGAGGGCCTCGGCGGTCTCGGCCATCGTCGGCCTGGCGCGGGGGTCCAGGGCGAGCAGCCCGGCCAGCAGCGGGGCCAGCGCCCCGGCGCGTTCCGGCGGCCGGATCGTGCCCGCGGCCGCTCGGTAGAGCTGGGCGATCGAGTTGTCGGAGATCCCGAACGGCGGCACGCCCTCGACGGCGTTGTAGAGCGTGGCGCCGAGCGAGAACACGTCCGACGGGTATCCGGCCTCCTGGCCCCTGGCGACCTCGGGGGCGAAGAACGCCGGGGTGCCCGCGTACTGCCCGGTGGCGGTCGCGGTGGTGTCGTCCAGCGCGCGGGAGACGCCGAAGTCGGTGATCTTCACCGCGCCCTCGGCGCCGAGCAGGACGTTGCCCGGCTTGACGTCGCGGTGCACCACGGACACCCGGTGCGCCGCGGCCAGCGCGTCGGCCACCTGCTTGCCGATCCGCACCACGTCGCCGACCGGCAGCGACCCGCGTTCCGCGAGCACCGCCGCGAGGCTCTGGGACGGCAGGTACTCCATGATCAGCCAGGGCTGGCCGTCGTGCTCGACCACGTCGTGGACGGTGACGGCGTTGGGGTGGTGCAGCCGCGCGGCGATGCGCCCCTCGCGCTGGGCGCGCCGCCGGGCCTGCTGGACGGCCTCGGCGTCGAGGTGCGGGGGCAGCAGGAGTTCCTTCACGGCCACGACGCGTTCGAGCTTCAGGTCACCCGCGAGCCACACCACGCCCATGGCTCCGGCGCCGAGCTGCTCCCGCAGCTCGTAGCGCCCGGCGATCAGCCTGCCCTGCTCCCCCACGTGCCACTCCCGGTCCGGCTGACTGACGGTGCGGCGATGGTAGTGGAGCCCGCGGGCGGGACGGGACGGGAGGCTCGGCGGGAACGCGGTGGGAAAATGTCGGGAGAAAGTTCCGGTGGCGTGTCGATCCGGCCCCCTCCCGTTCGACGCGGGGGTAGGGCCAGGCACCACGAGCCTGGCGGAACCGGGGAGGAACCACCATGACCGCCACGACCACCACGACCGCTCGGCGCACCACCGCTCTCCGCCACCTGCCCGCCGCGGGCCGCGTGGTGCTGGGTCTGCTGTTCTCCGTCACGGGCCTCAACGGTTTCGTGGGTTTCCTGCCGCAGGACACGTCGGGAATGACCGACGGGGCCGTGGCCTTCAGCGTGGCGCTGGCGCAGACCGGGTACCTGATGCCGCTGGCGATGGGCGTCCAGCTCGTGAGCGGGATCCTGCTGCTGGCCAACAGGTTCGTCCCGCTCGCGTTGGCGCTGCTCGCGCCCGTGGTGGTCAACATCGTCGCGTTCCACGTCTTCCTCGCGCCCACGGGTCTGACCACCGCCGCGGTGGTGGCGGCGCTGGAGGTCGGGCTCGCGTGGGCGTACCGCGACTCGTTCCGGCCGATGCTGCGCGCCACCCGCTGACCGGCGGTGGAACCCCTGTTCCCGCACCCCGTGCGGGAACAGGGGTTCCGGTCAGCCCACCGAGCGGTAGGCGACGCCCGTCGCGTTGGGCGTGGTGCCGGTGTACAGGCCCGTGCGGTGCGTCGTGGTGGACAGCGTGAACCACGAGTAGCGCTCCACGAACGACAGTCCCTGCATCATCGCCGCGGAGTTCTTCGCGAACGCCGCCTGCTGGTCGGACGAGGGGTAGCGCGGCGTGCCGGTGGTGAAGTCGATCAGCGCGTACTCCGTGAGCCAGATCGGCTTGCGGTAGCGGTTGTGCACGTTCTGGAGGTAGCTCCGCAGGTGGTCGACGGCCGCCGCCGAGAAGTCGCTGCCGTACCAGTGCAGCGGGATGAAGTCGACGCGGTAGCCGCGGGCGGACGCACCGCCGAGGAACCGGTCGAGCCAGCCGCCCGGCGTGTCGCCGCCGTAGGCCACGGCGGGCGCTCCGAGCCTCATGCCGGTGCCCTGGAGCTGCGGCCACAGCTGGAGGGCGTGGTCGACGGTCATGTTCGCCTGGCCGCCCAGGTCGGGCTCGTTGAACGCGAGCAGCGTGGTGCCCAGGGACTTCGCCTGGTTGAGCTGGGTCGGGTTCACCGCGCCCGCGCCCCAGATCATCGGCACGAACTCCGTGCCCGCCGGGTTGGCGATGCCCTGCTTGTCCGACGCCCAGGTGTAGAACCAGCCCGCGCCGACGTCGCTGAGCGCGGTCGTGACACCCGCGAAGTTGGCGGCGCTCACCCCTTTCTTCTTGACGGCCGGGACCGCCGACGCCGGTGACGGCACCAGGGTGAGCGCGATGAGCAGGGTCAACGCCATCGACAGCAACCGGTGTGCGGTGCGCATGCGGAACGTCCCTTCCACGACAGCGCGGCGGCGCGGGCGGTGCTGATCACATCGTGCCGCAGCAGGCGCCCCGTGTCGCCGGTCGGGGGGATGGCACGCTGAGGGGGTGGCCGTCTCCGGTGTCTCGATCGAGTTCGTCCGCCCCGCGCTCGCGACGGGTGGGGTCGACGTCCGCCGGGTGCTGCGCGAGGTCGGCGTCGACGCCGCGGCGTCGCGGGTGGACTGCGACCGGGTGGTCGCGCTGGTGCGGTCGCTGTGGCGGCTCACCGGCGACGAACTGCTCGGTCTTGGTCCGCGACCGGTCCCGCTCGGCACCGTCCGCCTGATCGCGCTGGCGGTGGTGCACGCACCGGACCTGCGCGCGGCGCTGGGCCGCGTGGTCGAGTTCGCCGCGCTCACCACGGGGTACACGCGCGGCAGGCTGGTGGTGGACGGCGGGGTGTGCCGGGTCGAGTTCGCGTCCGAGCAGGACGTGGTGGACGAACCGGTGGCGCTGGAGGCGGTGCTCGCGTTCGCGCACCGGTTCGCGGGGTGGCTGGTCGGGCGGCGGATCGTCCTGACCGGACTCGCGTTCCCGTTCGCCGAACCCGCGCACAGCGCCGAGTACGACCACGTCTTCGGGGTGGCGGCGGCGTTCGGCGCTCCCGCGGCGTCGCTGAGCTTCGACGCCGCCCACCTCGGCGCGCCGGTCGTGCGCGACGAGGCGGCGCTGGAGGCGTTCCTGCGCGAGTCGCCCGAGGACCTGATCATGCTCCGCGACCACGGGAGCACGACCGCCGACCGCGTCCGCCGGATCGTCGAGCAGGACCCCGGCGTCCGGGTCGACGCCGCTGCCGCCCGGCTCGCGATCAGCGGCCAGCACCTGCGCCGCCTCCTGCGGCGGGAGGGCACGTCGTTCCAGGGCATCCGGGAGGACGTCCTGCGCGGCCTCGCCGTCGCGGGCCTGCGACGCGGTCGCGAGTCCGTCGAGGACCTGTCCCGGCGGCTGGGGTTCTCCGAGCCGAGCGCGTTCCGCCGCGCGTTCGCCCGGTGGGTGGGGAGCCCGCCGGGCGAGTACCGGGCGCGGTACGCGGTCAGGTCCGCGAGCGGCGCCGCGCGAGACCGGCCATGAGCACGGTGGCGGCCGTGCAGAGCCAGGCGAACAGGTCGCCGACGACGCCGTGGACGGTCGTGACCCGCCGCGTCGGCACGTCGGAGTGCACGACGTGGGTGTCGGAACGCGCGTGGTCGTGGGCGGTGAGCACCCGGCCGCGCTGGTCGACCGCGCCGGACGTGCCGAACTCCGCCTGGCGGACCACCGAGTAGCCGTTCTCCACGGCCCGCAGAGCGGCCTTCTGGCTGTGCACCGCGCCGACCTCGGCCCAGTCCCGCGCGGGCACGAGCAGGATGTCGGCGTCCACGCGGGCCAGGGCCGGGAAGTCGGCGTCGAAGCAGGTGAGCGTGGCCAGCCGCCCGTGGGGCGTGTCGACCACCGGCACCACGCCGTCGCCACCGGGGTAGCCCTCCAGGCCGGGGATGGGGCGCGCCTTGTCGTAGGTCCACACCCGCGTGCCGGTCGGGTCGAACAGGTGCGTCCGGTTCGCCGCGTGCGGGGCCTGCGGCAGGTACAGGTACACCGCGACCTGGAGGTAGACGCGCTCCTCCCGCGCGGTCCTGGAGGCCTCGGCCAGGAACGCCTCCTCGTCGGCCGCCAGCACGTTCGCCGCCTGCTCCGACCAGAGCACGATCTCCGCGCCCGCCCGTGCCGCCTCCCGCGTCCTGGCGAACAGGTTCGCGGTGACCTCCTCGAACGCGGGCCGCACCTGCGCCGGGTCCCGGTCGACGACGCCCCGCGGGGTGAACTCCTCGCCGATCAGGTCCCGCAGCTCCTCGGTGACCGCGGTGTCCGGGCTGATCCCCGCCACCCGGACCGTCCCGCCCGGAGCGGGGGTCGCGAGCACCGCTCCGCCGCCGATCAGCACGAGCGCGAGCACGAGCCCGTAGGCGCCGACGACCCGCCGGTCCACCGAGCGCTCCCACACGTCGTTGGCGACGGTCGCGCCCCAGCCGACGAGGAACGCGACGCCGTACAGGCCCGTCACCCCGGTGAGCTGGAGCAGCGCGAGCGACCCGTGCTGGGTCGGGGCGAGCACGCCGTACGCCGCGCCGAACGGGCTGATCGCCGTCATCAGGAACTCGGTCGCGGCGACCGCCGCCGGGAACAGCAGCAGCGCGGTCACCCGGCGGGCCCTCGGCGCGACGAGCCGGTCCAGCGCGTACGGCAGGGCCGTCACGGTGCTGAGCGCGACCAGCCCCACGAGGGTGGTCGCCGTCATCGGCACCGCCGTCTCCACCGCCCAGAACACCCCCGCCGCGACCGACGCCAGCCACACCGCGGGCAGAGCCGCCGCGGGGCGGCCCGCGCGGGTGAACCGCAGGAGGAACACCGGGAACAGCCACGCCGCCACGGGGACGTCGAACCGGCCGTGCACGGCGAAGAGCCACAGCACGGCGCCGACCCCCAGCCAGACCCACCGCCGCCGGTCGGGAGCGGGGTCCCGCCCCGGTGCGACCCGCTGTCGTTCGAGCTGCTCGGTGCTCATCGTTTCTCCACCCTCACGTCCCTGACCTGCGGTTCCAGGTCACGCACCGACGCTAGCGGCGGGGGTGGGCGGTCCGCTGCGACCGGACCTCGCGCGTTTCGTGACCGATGTGGTGCGCCACCGGAGCAGCCCGAGCGCGACGAGCACACCGAGGACGGCCAGCCCCAGCGGCCGGAGCGAGGGCGTCCAGGGCCACGCCGGGCCGGTGAGGTCCAGGTGGTCGACCGGGTGCTCCAGGACCTTCGCCGACCACCGCGCGGGGGCGCGGCGCGGCCAGTCGGTGACCGGCTCGACCGTGCTCGCGTCGACGTCGGGAAGGGCGGGCACGACGACCACGTCCGGCGCCCGGTCGCCGAGCGGCCGGTCCAGCTCGTCGGAGGTGAGGTCCGGCACGAGGCCGAGCCCGCCGGTCAGCGGGAGCGGGCGGCGCGACCGCGCAGAGGTTGACCGCGCCGGTCGAGGCCAGCACCTCGTACGGGGCCAGCACGTCGGACACGACGGCGCCCCGGTCGCCCAGCACGACCACCGCGGTCGGCTTGGCGGGGTCGTGCGGTCGCGGCGGGGGCGCGGCCGTCGCGCCGTCCGCCCGAGGGGCGTTGAGGGCGCCGAACGCCGAGGAGGCGGTGACGGCCCCGAGCGCCACGGGCAGGACCAGCGCGAGGGCCGGCAGGCGGGCCACGGTCAGCACCCGTACTCGTGCCCGCGCCGCAGCATCGCCACGAGCATCGCGGGCAGCATCAGCACGTGCCCCGCCGTCGACAGGGCGGACGCCGACAGCAGCCCGGCCCAGAAGAACGGCAGCAGGACCAGGAACGGCACGTACATCGCGGCCGCCATCTCGGCGATGCCCGGCCAGGAGTGGCGGCGGATCCTCATCCACAGCGCCATCCCCGCGGCCATGTCGGTCGCCATCACCAGCACGTGCGCGGTGACGACACCGGGCAGGCCGGGCCAGACGAACGACCAGACCGGCTCCAGGACCACCATGCCCACGACCATGGCGACCACCATCTCCAGGTAGTGCAGGGCGAAGCGCGCCGCGGGGCGGGCCCGCCGGGTTCCGGGGGTGCGTTCGGTACTCATCGGGACTCCTTCGGATCGTTGCCGTGCAACGGATCCTCTGCCGCGCGGCGGGCGCGGTCAGGTGCCGGAGGTCATGTCCGGGGTCATGTGACCCGTCGGTCAGAGCAGGCCGAGGTCCCTGGCCCGCAGCGCCGCCTGGGTGCGGTCGCGCACCTGGAGCTTGGCCAGCACGCTCGTGACGAGGTTCTTCACCGTGCCCTCGGCCAGGAACAGCCGTCCGGCGATCTCGCGGTTGCTGTTGCCCTCCGACAGCAGCCGCACCACGTCGAGCTCGCGCTCCGACAGCGGGACCACCAGCGGCTGCCGGGCGGGCGGGGCGTCCTCGTGCGGCATCCGCGCCACCCTGGCCACGAGCTTGGCCGCCACCGACGGCTGGAGCACCGACTCGCCGCGCCGGGCGGCGACCAGCGCCTCCACCAGCCGCGCGGAGGACACGTCCTTGAGCAGGTAGCCGACCGCGCCCGCCCGCAGCGCCGCGAACACGTCCGCGTCGTCGTCGAACGTCGTCAGCGCCAGCACCCGCACGCCCGGCTGCTCGGCGCGCAGCCGGGTGGTGGCCGCGATCCCGTCCAGCACGGGCATCCGCAGGTCCATCAGGACGACATCGGGCCGCAGGTCGGCGGCCAACCGGACGGCCTGCTCGCCGTCGCCCGCCTCGCCGACCACCTCGATCTCCGGCTGCACCTCCAGCAGCGTCGCCAGCGCCTCCCGGAACAGGGCCTGGTCGTCGACGATCAGGACCCGGACGGCGGACCCCGGCGCGCTCACCCCGGCACCTCCACGGTCAGCGCCACGCCCGATCCGGGGCCGGGGTCGACCGACACCCGCCCGCCGAGGTCGGCCAGCCGCTCGCGCAACCCGAGCAGCCCGAACCCGGTGCCGGGGTGCTCGGGCAGCCCCCGGCCGTCGTCGCGGACCTCCAGCCGGACGAGGTCGTCGCGGCCGAAGTCGAGCACGACGCTCGCCGCCGACGCCTCCGCGTGCTTGCGGACGTTGGTCAGCCCCTCCTGGGCCGCCCGGAACAGCGACTCCTCGACCTCGGCCCGCATCACCCTCGCCTCGCCGCGCACCTCCAGCCCGGTGGGCACCCCCGCCTCGCGGGTCAACGCGCGCAGGGCGTCCACCAGCGGCGCGGGCCGGGGCTCGCGCAGCGCGGAGACCGAGCGGCGCACCTCGGCCAGCGCTTCCCGCGACTGGTCCTGCGCCTTGGCGAGCATCCCGTCGAGCCGCTCGACGTCCGCGGTGCGGATCACCGCGCGCGCGGCTTGGAGCAGCATCTGCACGACGGTCAGGTGGTGGCCCAGCCCGTCGTGGATGTCGCGGGCGACCCGGTTGCGCTCCTGCGTGGTGGCGAGCTGCTCGGCCTGGGCCGCGTACCCGCGCAGCCGTTCGTTGGCCTCGGCGAGTTCGGCCCTGGCGCGCTGCTCCCGCACCAGCAGCTCGGTCACCACGAGCGTGAACGTCGTGACGGCCAGCGTGCCGAGCCCCTCCCGCAGCCCGGCGCCCCACTCCATCCCCAGGTGCACCAGCGGGATCACCGCGGCCACCACCGCCGCGACCGGCAG
Organism: Umezawaea sp.; assembly: GCF_057122925.1. NCBI lineage: Bacteria > Bacillati > Actinomycetota > Actinomycetes > Pseudonocardiales > Pseudonocardiaceae > Umezawaea > Umezawaea sp. The sequence goes on from NZ_DBNGPQ010000159.1 coordinate 43,316, forward strand.
CGGCAGCAGCAGCGCGCTCTGCGCGACCAGGACGACCAGCAGCAGGACCGACCCGACCGCCGCGCCGGACAGGGAGAACAGCTCGAAGCCCAGGCCGAGCTGGACCGCGGTGTACCCCAGGGCGAGCGCCCGGCCGCGGCCCTCGACGAACCGGAACCCGACGACGGCCAGGACGGCGAAGACCAGCCCCACCAGCAGCGTCGGCAGGAGCCGCTGGGCGTACGCCGCGGAGCCCAGCGGCAGCGTCGCCCACGCGACGACCGTCAGGATGCCCAGCGCCCTCCGCACGCGCCCACTGTGCAAGACGGTCGAGAGCGCGGTCAACCGAGGTGGCGACCGCTGGGCACGTCCACTACTACGTGATACCGTGTACTGGTACTCGGTGTCACGCAGTAGTGAGGTCGCGGAGGAGGGCCATGGAGGACCTGACGGAGATGTTGAAGGGCACGCTGGAGGGGTGCGTGCTGGAGATCGTCGGCGGCGAGGAGACCTACGGGTACGCCATCACGCGTCGGCTGAACGAACTCGGCTTCGTCGACGTCGTGGAGGGAACGGTCTACACCATCCTGCTGCGACTGGAGAGGAACGGGCTCGTCCAGGTCACCAAGAGGCCGTCCGGTGTGGGCCCGCCGCGCAAGTTCTACGCGCTCAACGACGCGGGGCGCGCCGAACTCGCGAGGTTCTGGGCGAAGTGGGAGTACGTGTCGGCACGGATCGACAAGCTCAAGGAGGGCGGGGAATGACCTTCTGGGAGACCATCACGGGCGGCGATCTCACCAGGGAGTTCACGGAGTTCGAGGCCAGGGCGGGCGCTCTGCCCGGCGAGCACCGGGAGGTGTGGAGCAGATCAAGGTCACCCTGTACCCCTGCGGGAACCTCAGCGGCCGCAACCTGGTGCCGATCCTCGACGGCGTCCTGGGGCTGTTCGAGGAGACCGCGGCCGAGGGCCAGGACGTCCACGACGTGCTGGGCGCGGACGTCGAGGGCTTCTGCGCGGCGCTGGCGGGCGCCAGGAGCCACCGGGACCGGTGGCGCGAGCAGTTGAACGGGAACGTCGCGCGGAAACTGCGCCGGGCAGGAGGGTGACGTGGGTATCCGGGACATCATCGAGGGCAAGAAGCAGTGGCGGGCGCACGTGGCCAGGGCCAAGGCGCTCCCGAGGGACCACCAGATCGTCTACCAGGAGATCCAGCGCTACTGCTTCAAGGTCGGGCCGGTCGCGCTGACCGAGGGCGACCTGCTGTCGGGGATCGTCGACTTCTTCGAGGAGGGCGCGGCGACGGGCAGGGCAGTCCTCGACCTCGTCGGCGCCGACGTCGCGGCCTTCTGCGACGAGCTGGTGGAGGACTCGCGCACCTGCTCGGACCTCTGGCAGGAGTCGCTCGGGGGAGGAGCCGGGGCGTAGCACCCGGCGGCACGGGACGCCGGCGGTCGCTGGTCGACCACCGGCGCGGCACCCGCTACGCGGTGAAGCGGTGGTGGCCGGTCCACCCCGGATCGCCGGTGGCGGCGAACCGGACCCACGCGCCGTGCACCTCCGCCGCCAGCGACGGCGGCACGTCCGGCCCGAGCAGGCCGTCCGGTCCGCGCAGCGCGGGCAGGTGGGTGGTCTCGAACACGAACGGCACCTCAACGCCGTGGCAGGCGCCGTAGGGCCCGCCCCGCCAGTCGAAGTCGTAGGTGAGCGCGGCCCCGTGGGCCTCCACGAGCGCGCGCCTGCCCGCGTCGAGCACCCCGTCGATCGCCGCGGACCGGGACGGGTCCTGGTACAGCCTCGACTCCTCGGTGTTGGTGCCCACCAGCAGGTCCACGGCGCCCGCCACCCGGTTCGCGGTGCGCACGGTCCCGAACGGCGTCACCCCGGCCGCGCCCGCGGGGCGGAGCCCGCTCACGGCGTCGACCAGGACGGCGTCCGGCACGTCGGCGAAGGCCGCGCGCGTCGGGGCGATCCCGAGGGCGTCGGCGAGGTCGGCCGCGGTCCTCGCCGCGGTCTCGGGGGGAAGCTCGACGAGTCCGCCGCTCTGGCTGATCGCGCGGTGGAACAGGCCGCGCGCGGCCGGGTCCACGACCAGCGAGCCGACGATCATGGCCCCGGCGGACTGCCCGACCAGCGTGACCCGACCGGGGTCGCCGCCGAAGGCCGCGACGTTGTCGCGGACCCAGCCCAGCGCGGCGAGCACGTCGAGCGCGCCGCGGTTGTCCGGTGCTCCGGGCAGGCTGAGCCACCCCGGAGCACCGAGGCGGTAGTTCAGGGTCACCAGGACGACGCCGTCGCGGGTGAACGCGGACCCGTCGTAGGCCGGGGCGCTGCCCGTGCCGGACAGGAACCCGCCGCCGTGCACGAACACCACGACCGGCGCCGACCCGGTCGTGGACGGCGTGGACACGGTGACCGTGAGGTGGTCGTCGCCGGTCACCCGGTCGACCCCCATGAACGGGCCCATGTCGGTCCTGCCGAACCAGCGGCGGTCGGGCGCGGGCGCGGACGGGCCCGGCGCGCTCGCGTCCCGCACCCCCGTCCACGGCCGGGGTGGAGCGGGCGCGGCGAACCGGCCCGCGCCGACCGGCGGCGCGGCGTAGGGGATGCCGTGGAACACGGTGGTGCCGCTGGACACGACACCGGAGGTGGTGGAGACCTTCACGCGAACGCCGCCCATTCCTCGACCGCGAACCTGTCGCCGTCCCTGCGGATCTCCGCCGCGCCCGACCCGGCCAGGTGCGCGGGCAGCACGAGCGCGTTGTGGTCGGCCGCCCAGCCGAGCACCCGCCTGCGGGTGGCCGTGGCCGCCGCCTCGTCCTCGTCGAAGGACGGGCAGCGGTCGGGCGAGACGAACTGGAGCGGGCTGTGCAGCAGGTCGCCGACGAACACGGCGCGGTCCGTGCCCGAGGTCAGGGTGAGCACCGAGGAGCCGGGGGTGTGCCCCGGCGCCGGGTCGATCCGCAGCGCGTCGTCGAGGACGTACGAGTCCTCCCAGAGCGTGACCAGCCCCGCCTCGTGCACCGGTGCGACGCTGTCCTCGAACACGTTCTGCATCTTGCGCCCCGATCGGGTCCGGTGCTCGTTCAGGGGGTTCCAGTAGTCGAAGTCGGCGCGGGCCAGCAGGTAGCGGGCGTTGGGGAACGTCGGCACCCACGCCGACCCGTCGAGGCGGGTGTTCCAGCCGACGTGGTCGCCGTGCAGGTGCGTGTTCACCACGACGTCCACGTCCTCCGGCTGGACGCCCGCGCGGGCGAGGTTGTGCAGGAAGTCCGTGTCCAGGTGCGCGAAGAACGGCATGTACGGCCGTTCCTTGCCGTTGCCGACGCCGGTGTCGACGAGGATCGTCCTGCCCCCGCTGCGCACCAGCCAGGTCTGCATGACGGCCAGCACCTCGTCCTGCTCCGGCCGCCAGTGGTCGGGCGCGAGCCAGGTCGCGTTGGCCTCCCAGTCCCGCCGCGGCACGTCCGGGAACACGAACTCGCGCGGCAGTCCGGCAGGGGGTTGTTCGACGACGCGGGTGATCTCGACGTCGCCGAGGGTGATGGTGTCCATGCCGTCGAGCCTGGCCGCCAGGACGTGCCGCGGGGTATCGGTCACGTGACTGCGGTCGCCGATACAGTCGACCCGGTGAGGACAGCGGGCCGGGAGGCCGAGATCGCCTCCGTCACGGGGTTGACCAGCGGGGTCCTGGTCGTCGCGGGTGAGCCGGGGACGGGCGTGAGCACGCTGCTCGACGCCGCCGCGGACGCCGCGTCGGCCGACCGCGCGGTGCTGCGGCTGACCGGGGCGCGCGGCGAGGCGACCCTGCCGTTCTCCGGGCTGCACCAGCTCCTGCGCCCGGTGCTCCGCGAGGCCGACGAGCTGCCCGAGCGCCAGCGGTCGGCGCTGCTCGGCGCGATCGGCCTCGGCGGGGACGCCGGCCCGCCGGACCGGCTGATCATCGGTGTCGCCGTCCTCGCGCTGCTGTCGGAGCTGAGCGACCGCGTCCCGGTGCTCGTCGTGGTGGACGACGTGCGGTGGGTCGACGAGGGGTCGCGCGACGTGCTGGCGTTCGTCGCCCGGCGCATCGGCGACGAGCCGCTGGCCGTGCTCGTCGGCGCGCGGGACGAGGCCGAGTTCCCCGGCTTCCCGCTCCTGGCGCTCGGTCCGCTCGACCCGCTCGCGGCGGCGGCCCTGCTCGACGCCCAGCCGTCGCCGCCGACCGGCGCGCTCCGCCCACGGGTGCTGGCGCAGGCCGCGGGCAACCCGCTCGCGCTCGTCGAACTCGCCAGGGCCGGGTGCGCCGACGACGACATCCTGCCGCTGACCGAGCGGCTCGAACGGATCTACACCGCCGACCTCGACCGGCTGCCCGAGGCGACGCGGAGCGCGTTGCTGCTGGTCGCGGCGGACACGGCCGACCTCGTCGCGCACACCCTCGCCACCGAGCTGGCACCGGCCGAGGCGGCGGGGCTGGTGCGGCTGGGCGGCGGCCGGGTCCGCTTCCGGCACCCGCTCCTGCGGTCGGCGATCTACCACTCGGCACCGCTCGCGGCGCGGTCGGAGGCCCACCGCGCGCTCGCCGCCCTGCTCGCCGCCGAACCGGACCGGCGGGCCTGGCACCTGGCCGCCGCCGCCACCGGACCCGACGAGGCCGTGGCCGCCGAGCTGGAGGCGACCGCGAGCCGCGCCCGGTGCCGGGGCGGTCACGCCGCCGCCGCGGGCGCGCTCGAACGGGCGGCCGAGCTGAGCCCCGACCCCGACGACCGGGCCCGGCGGCTGGTGCTCGCCGCGGGCGCCGCCGTCGGCACCGGCCAGGCGCGGTGGGTCGAGCAGCTCGCGACGGCGGCGACCCACCTCACCGACGACCCCTTCCTGGTCGCCACGGCCGAGCTGAGGGTCGGCCAGGTCCTCACGCTGACCTCCCGCCACGCCAGGGCGATGGAGCTGCTGATGCGCGCGGCCGACCAGCCGTCGCTGACCGTGCAGGCACTCGCGGCGGCGGCCGTGACCAGCTTCTACTCCGGTGCCGAGCACGACCGCGACCTGGTGCGCGGTCGGTCCGGCGGCGACCCGTGGACGGCGGCGGTCGTCGACCCCCGCGAGAACCGGGCCGAGCTGGCCGCGCGCATCCCCGACCTGGTCGCCCGCGCGGGCGACGACCCGGCCGTGCTCACCTCGCTCGGCGCGATGGCGTGGCTGCTCGACGAGACCGCGCTCGCCGTGCGGATCTACGACGACGCGCTGCACCGCTGCCGTGCCGCGGGTCGGCTGCCGACCGGGCTGGGCTGCTCCGCGGGCTGGGCCTACCTCGACCACGGCGACTGGGCCCAGGCGCGGCTGGCGGCCGCGAGCGCGGCAGCGTTGTCGGCCGGTGCCGACCTCCCGCACCTCACCGCGGCGCACCTGGTCCTCGAAGCCTCCGCCGTCGTGCTCTCCGGGGACACCGCCACGGCACGCGACCTGGCGGACCGCGCGCTGGCCACGATCGACCCGGCCACGAGCAGGGCGGTCGGCGCACGGGCCCGGTGGGTGCTCGGCATGGCGGCGGTCGCCGACGGCGACCACGTCACGGCGTACGAGCGGTTCCGGCAGCTCTTCACCGCCGACGGCGATCCCGTCCACCACCACTTCTCCCACGTCGCGCTGGCCGAACTCGCCGCGGCGGCGGTCCGCACCGGGCACGAGGCCGAGGCCGCCGAGATCCTCGACCGGGCGGAGAAGGGCGTGGCGGACGACGCGTCCGCGCGGACGCGCCTCCTGCTGCACCGCGGCCGGGCGCTGCTGGAACCCGACGCCGCCGAGGACCGCTTCCGGACGGCGCTGGCCGATCCGCTGGGGGAGCAGTGGCCGTTCGAGCGCGCCCAGGTGCTCCTCGACCACGGCGAGTGGCTGCGCCGCCGCCGTCGGATCGCCGAGGCCCGTCCGGTGCTGACCGCCGCCAACGAGGTGTTCCGCCGCCTGGGCGCCCGCCCGTGGCTCGACCGCGCCCAGGGGGAGCTGCGGGCCGCGGGCGTCGACTCCGCGCCCGCCGCGCCGGACGCGCTCACGTCCCTCACGCCCCAGCAGCAGCAGATCATCCGGCTCGCGGCGCGCGGGCTGACCAACAGGGAGATCGGCGAACGCCTGTTCCTGTCGCCGCGCACCGTCGGCTCGCACCTGTACCGGAGCTTCCCGAAGCTGGGCATCACCGCCAGGTCCCAGCTCCGGGACATCGTGGACGGCGCGGCGGTGTCGCACCGGGACCGACCGCGACCGGTCCACGGCTGACGCGGTCCGGCCGCCGCGACCCGGTCGGGGCCGCGGCGGCCGTCCTGATCAGGACCTGGTGAGCCCGGCGACGTCCGGGGCGACCGTCAGACCGAACTCGGTCATCCCGAACCAGTCCAGCGACACCCCCGCCCGTTCCGCCCGCGCGGCCAGCTCCACCCGCAGGCCGAAGACGCTCAGCAGCAGCGCCTGGAGGGAGTCGACGCCGAAGGACGCCCCGACCGCGTCGTCGCCGAGACCGAGGATCTGGTGCGGGCAGCACCAGTCACCGTTGCTGCTCAGCGGATCGGGGTGCGGCGTGCCCACCCTGATCGTCACGGTGCCGCGCGCGCCGTTCTCGGCGGTGCTCTCCAGGTCGCGCTCGGCGATGACCGCACCGAGTTCGTAGATCGTCATCGAACCACCGTACCCGCGCTACCCGGCCGCGTTCATCAGGTCGACGGCGCTGTGCTGCCGTGCGGCGTCGCTGCGCTGGAACGGGCCCGCCCAGGGCTGGTCGTAGGAGTCGCTGCTGGACCGGTCCCGCGCGTACGCCGAGTCGGCCTGCCGTTGCAGGTACGCGGTGTACGGCCGGTCGGCCAGCACCCGGTTCAACGCCGCCAGCCCGCGCGCGTAGACGCCCTTGAACGACGGGACGTCCCCGCCGCCGCCGTTGTCGAACAGGATGCCGCCGGGGTTGAGCGCGGCGTTGGTGGTGGACGCGTTCGCGAGCGCGCGGGCCCTGGTGAGCAGGCTCGCGTCCCCGGTGGCGCGGTGCAGCTCGACCAGAGCGGCCAGCGGCACGCCCTGGTTGTAGCTCCACGGCGTCTGCCCGTTGTTGGCGCACGTGCCGAGGGTGAGGCCGTCGTTGACCAGGTTGGCGCTGTTGATCATCCCGCTGTTCTGGAACCACGTCCACCCGGCCCTGGCGCGGGACAGGTACGCGGTGTCGCCGGGGATCCGGTTGTGCAGCGCGGCGTTGAGCTGGACGTAGAGCGAGTTGGCGATGGCGTTCTTGTAGGTCTTGCTGGAGCTCCACCACACCCCGCCGCCGCACACCGAGTCCCAGAACTTGGCCATGTGGTCGGCGCCGACGCGCGCGGTGCTGAGGTAGCGGCTCTCGCCGGTCAGGTCGTAGGCGGCGACCCACGCCAGGCCCCACCACGCGATGTCGTCCTGGTAGGCGTTGATGAAGTTCCCGTCCCACGCGGTGATGTTCAGGTCGTAGGTGCGCGCGATGGCGTAGCGGTAGCTGCCCATCCCGGTCAGCCGGGCGTTGTCGATGATCGCCGTGAGGGCGTTCGCCGAGTTCCACCAGCCGGTCGTGTCGAACAGGCCGTTGGCGAGGTTGTAGCGCTCCATCAGCGCGGTCGCGGCGGCCGTGCGGCGGTTGCCCGCGTTCCACGTCGTCCGGTACCAGCTCGTGCACGCGACGGCGGTCGACCCCGACGGCTGGGTGCAGGCGCGCAGCAGGCCCACGCCGAGGTTGGCCCAGTCGTCGACGTTGAACATCGTCGTGCGCCAGTCGCCGACCCCGGCGGGGACGCGCGTGTCGCCGAGCCGCGAGCCCGAGCCCCAGCTGACGCCCGCGTCGAACGACCGGTCCAGCCACAGCGCGTCACCCTGGACGGCGGGGGTGATCCGCGCCCAGCCCATCGCGTCGGTGTCGTTGAAGTGCAGGGAGATCTGCCGCGTGCCGACGGTGAGGGTCTGCGTCAGCCGGTCGGTGGGCGCGAGCGCGGGGTCGCGGGCGTCGCAGAACCTGTTGCAGACGACGGCCGAGGCCGCGGGGGCCGCGGGTGAGGTCGACGGCGGGCCGCCGGTCGGCCGGGTGGGGGCGTCGGGACGGGTGGCCGACCGCTGGGCGCTCGACGGCAGCGCGGGGTCGCGGGTGTCGCAGTAGGCGCCGCAGTCGGCGGGCGCGGCGGTGGTCCGTTCGGGCGGCACGACGACCACGAGGGACAGGACGAGCGAGGTGAGAACGGCAGCTTTCAGCACAGGACCTCCCGGAGCAGGGGGTGGGTGGCCGTGGGAAAAAGTGAGAGCGCTCTCATCTTGAGGCTAGGGCTCGTTTGCGTTAAGCGTCAAGGAAATGTCCTGTTCAGGACAGCGCACGAGCGGTGCGCCGGGTGGCGGTCCACTGTGGACGGCCACCCGGCGGCTCGTGCCGCGCCGCGCCGCCCGGTGCGTGCCGTGCAGGGTGACGCCGCTGCTCGGGACGTCGCCTGCGCACCCGGTCGGTGGGCACGCGGGCGACATCACCCCCCTTGAGCGCCGCGATGACGTCCGACACCGCGCGGACCGCGCCCGCGGCCCGATGCGCCCTTCACGGTAATCAGCCGGGGCGGTCCCCTCACGCACTTTCGGGCTAGGCCGAACGAGCGTGGTGAGGAGGTTTCCCGGAACGCCCCGGCGTGGTGAGGAGTTTTTCCGGGCCCCGTCCTGTGTACTCGTCGCGCGCCCTCGTCGAGCGCGGCGCGGGCACGATCACGCCTCCGGGGGGAACCGTGCTCCGAATCCACTTCTCCGCCGACGACCTGGGCAGGGTCAGGCTGGCCGGGGCGCCCGACCCGCTCTGGGAAGCGGTGCTGAGCCTGCACCAGTGGCAGCACCGCGGACCCGATCCGGACCTGGTGGGGTGGCAGCGCCGCGCCCGCCGGGCCGTGCGGTCGTCCGGCCAGATGGTCGTGATCACGAAGCTGCTCGCGCTCGTGCCGCCGCACGGCTACACACCGGACTTCCTGACGCCGACCGGCTGCTCGACCCTGGAGCAGGGCCTGGACGCGGTGCTGCGCACACCGAGGCGCCGCGTGCGGGGCGACCTGACCGCGCTGGCGGAAGGCGTCCGGCTGCCGGTGTGGGTGCGGGACCTGGCCGAGGGCGGGTCCCGGCAGCTCGCGGCCGTGGTCGCGGCCCTGCGCCGGTACCACGACCTCGTGGTCGGACCGCACCTCGCGGACCTCGGGCCCCCGGTCGTCGCGGACGCCAGGGCCGTGCCGCGGCACGAGGCGGACGACGCGCTGGACGGCCTGGCACCCGGCGTGCAGTGGCGGGCACCTGTGCTCCAGGCGCCCTACCCGTGCGACCAGGACCTGTACCTGCGGGGACGAGGCCTGCTCCTGGTGCCGTCGCACTTCTGCCGCCGCACGCCGGTGACGCTGGCGGACCCGGAACTGGACCCGGTGCTGGTCTACCCGACCCTCGTCACCCGTCGTGAGCCGTCGCCCGGTCTGGTGGCGTTGGTGGGGCGGACGCGGGCGCGGGTGATGCAGGTGCTCACGACGTCCCGGTCGACCGGTGAGATCGGTCGGCTCCTGGACCTGTCGGGCGCCAGTGCGAGTGAGCACACGACGGTGCTGCGCAACGCGGGTCTGGTCGCCAGCACGCGTCGGGGGAACACGGTGCGGCACGTGCTGACGTCGAAGGGGCACCTGCTGGTGAGCACGGCCTGAGCGGCCACCCCGGTGGCCATCCGCGGTGGACGGCCACCGGGGTGGCGGGTCACTCAGCCGCCGTGACCGTGTCCAGCGCGGCCAGGCGCACGTCCGGGTCCTCGTGGCGGCGCAGCGCGCGCAGCAGCGCCCGCCAGTGCTCCGGCCAGCCGGTGTCGGGCCCGGCGACCGACGTGATCGCCAGCGCGAGCCCGGCCGCCGCAGGCCCCCCGACCGCCAACGCCTCGGCGACCTCCCGGACGCGGGCGCGCGGCAGGCGGCGCACCGCGGCGTCCACCTGCCCGGACAGCTCGACCCGCGCCCGCTCGGCGAGCACCGGCCGGTCGGCGAGCCCGGCGACCTCGCGCAGCCCCGGCAGCGGGTCGTCGTCCCACGGCACCGCCGCCACGGCGAGCGCCACGGCCGACCCCCGGTGCTCCGGCGTGCCGGCCAGGTCCCGCGACAGCGCCGTCGCCGCGTCCCGCAGCACGGCCGACCGCCTGCGGTCCACCACCAGCCGGGTCAGCACGCCGATCCGCTGCCGGGCGGGCAGGTCGCGGTCGGCGTCCGCGTCGAACCGGTCGCCCGCCGCCAGCAGCCGCGCCACGACCGCCCGCAGCGGCTCGACGTCGCCCGCGACACCGGACACGTCGAGCAGCGCCGTCAGCGCGGACGACCAGGTCGCGGTGTTGTCGACGTCGGAGGCCATGGCCACCAGCAGCGGCGTGAAGTCCGCGTCCCACGTGGCCCACAGCGGCAGCGTCGCGTGCCGGAGCACGGCGGGCTCCTGGCCCGGCACCTGCACGACCGCCCGGACCAGCGCCGCGTAGCGGGCTCGGTGGCGCGGGGCCACGGTGAACGGCGACCGGTCGAGGACCGTCACCGCGACCGCCGGTTCCGAGGCCGCCGCCTCGGCCAGCAGGGTCCACGCCGCCTCGTCGTCCAGGAACCACTCGGTCGCCCACACCAGCGCCCGCCGCACGTCCCGGTGGGCGTTCGGGCCGTCCCACGCGGCGGTGAACAGCGCGGCGGCCCCCGGCACGTGGTGCTCGGCCAGGAGCCGGACCGCCTCCTTGCGCGCGGTGACCTTGGGGCTGCCCAGCAGCCGCCCGAGGTGCTCGCCGAGCCGGTCGGGCGCGACGAACCGGGCGCACCTGCTCACCGCGTGCACGGCCACCCGCGCCCGGTCGGTGTCGACGTGGGCGAGCAGGTCGGGCAGCACGGCACCGGGCTCGTCGGTCCACGCCAGCGCGGACAGCGCCGCCTCGGCCACCTGGACCTCGCGGTCGGCGACGAACCGGCGCAGCACGGCCGCGGTGCCCGGCACCCGCCCGAGCGAGCGCACCGCACCCGCCCGCTCGTGGACGGTCGCGCGCCCGGTCGAGGCGAGCGCGGTCAGCTCGGCCGCGTACGCCGCGGTGTGGCGCGGCAGCCACCGGGCGAAGCAGCCGTGGAACGACGGCACGTACCGCACGCCCCGCTTGAGGAACCTGCCGTGCAGCGGCTTGCCGATCACGTCGTCGAGCAGGTCGGTGCGCCGGAACCCGATGGCGTCGCGCACCGACGGCAGCGTGATGGTCGACCGGTCGCCGCGGAACACCCGTTCCACCCGCTCGTCACGGGTCGCGGGCGGCCGGAGCCACAGGTCGACCGCCTGGCGCACCACGGAGTCGTCCTTCGCCGACCGGGCCTGGTCCAGCAGGTCCTCCAGCGGCGCCATGCCCCACGCCCGGCGCCCGAGCCCGGACGCCAGCGCCAGCAGCACCGAGTACCGGCCGCGCGCCGCGTCCACCGCGAGCCGCTCGCGCAGCGCGTCGAACACCTGGTGCTCCGCGCCGCGCGGCAGGGCGTGGTCCAGCTCGTGCAGGGTGAGCCACGACAGGTGCCTGCCCATGCTCTCCAGCCCGGCCAGCCCCGCGTCGACCAGCGCTGGGCGGCGCGACACCGCGCCCTCGCGGACCAGGGTGGTCGCCAGCGCGCTCACCGCGTGCTGGGTGGCCCACGAGCAGTCCCGCGCCTGCGCGGCGTCGACCATCAGCTTCACCAGCAGGTCGGCCTCGGCGGGCCGGAACAGCCACGCGGGCACGGCCGCGAGCGCGCCGAGCGCCGCCGCCCGCACCGGGTCCTGCTCGTTGGGCAGCCTGGTGAGGGACGCGAGCACCGCCGCGAACGCCTCCGGGTCGCGGCTCGCCGCGCCCGCCGCGATGTAGAGCGGGTACGCCTCGCGGCGCTCGTCCGCCGTGGCCCGCTTCGTGGCCTCGCGCAGCACCGGCGCCGCGTCGGCCCAAGCGGTCCGCGCGGTCACCGCGAGCCGCCGCGACGGGTCGTCGGCGGTGGCGCGCAGCGCCAGCAGCCTGCGCGCCTCGGTGTCGCGGGCGGCGGCGGGCAGCTCGTCGAGGGCGTCCAGCGGCACGTCCGCCCGGCCGCCGACGGCGTCCGCGAAGACGGCGGCCCGGCGCGACGGCGGCAGGGCGTGCAGGAACCGCACCAGCGCGGCGCCGTCGAGCAGCCGCGCCAGACCGACGAGGTCGGCCTGGTCGACCCCGGCCAGCGCGCGCCACAGCGACCGCCGGTCCGGGGTGCCGCCCGTGCGCCGCGGGTCCAGCAGCACCCGCACCACGCGGTCGGGGGAGTGGCGGGCCAGCACGCCCATGCGGTTGACCAGCGCCCAGGACAGCGGGGCGTGCGGCAGCGTCCGCTCGACCAGGTCCAGCACCCGACCCGGCCTCGGCTGGACCGCGGCGGCCACCCCCGCGCCCAGCCGGTCCCACACCCTCGGCCACCACGCGGGCGACATCGCCGCCAGCTCGGCGTCGACCAGGTCCAGGAACTCGTCGGGGTGGTTGCGGCCGATCGTGGTCCAGTTCGCCACGGCGTGCGCGAGGCCGGGCAGCTCGGCGGCGACCACCGGCGGCGAGCAGGCCGCCACCAGCGCGGCGGCCTCCCGGTCGCCGAACGACTCCCGCACGGCGGGCAGCAGCGCGTCCGCCAGCCCGGTCGCCCCGCGCCGCCGCACACCGGTGTAGAGGGTGCGGCGCAGCGCCGTCGGCAGGTGCGGCAGCCGCTCCAGGAACACCTCGGCCGGCAGCCCGAGCCGGATCGCCGCGCCCAGCGCGTGCCCCACCACGGCCGTCTCCCGCGCGGCCAGGCCGCGCCGCACGTGCTCGCGGTGCCCGGCCACGTACGCCATCCGCAACGCCGTCCGCTCGGCGGACCCGTCGGAGCCGAGGTCGCGCAGCAGCGCGTCCAGCTCGGCCGTGCCCGCCAGCCGCCTCGCCGTCTCGGACAGGAGCTTCTGCCGGGCGCCGAAGGGCAGCCGGTCGAGCGTGCGCAGCAGTCGTCGTGCGGAAGTGGTCACGGGCGGTGATTCTCGTGTCCGGAGGGGCCGGTCGCCAGTCGTTTACCGGCGCGGCGGTACGGCTCGCCGATGGCGACCGCGCCACCGGCGGGGCTCGCCTGCCCCCGGGGCACCGACCGGGGGCGGTGGAACGCGGCCTGCGAGTCCTTCGTGGACGCGACCACCGGCCCCGTGCCCCTGGCGCACGACGTGCCGGACCCCGAGGTCGAGACCACCGCGCGTGAGCTGGTCGAGCTGGAGCCCGACCCCGAGCGCCGGGCGTCCGCGCGGACGCCCGGCGCCTCACCTACCGGGGACCACCCGCCCTCGCGGGCCGGGCGGCGGCCGTCGAACCGCCGGTGATCGTGAAACCCGAGCCCGGCTCGACCAGGACGTCGCCCTGGGCCGAGTTGGTGATGGTCACGTTCGTCAGCGTGGCGCTGCCGCGGGCCCCGCTCATCGCGAGGACGCCCGAGCCGTTGTTCGACCTGTCGATCTTCACGTTGCTGATCACGACACCCGGCATGGTTCCGCCGCCGGTCTTGAACTGGATGCCGTCGTAGGTCGAGTCGACGATGTCGGTGTCCCGGATGGTCACACCGGTGATGTCCTTGTTCGCCGCGAACAGCGTCAGCGCGCCGAACTCCTGGTCCTCGCCCCAGAACACGCCGCCGCAGCGGTGCAGGGCGTTGTTGGCGATCACCGTCGTGCCCGAGAACGGCAGCGGGTCGTGGTCGGTCGCCAGCATGATGCCGGGGTAGTTCATCGTGTCGAACACCAGGTTGTTCTCGATCGAGTTGCCGTACCCGCCGTAGACCGCGATACCGGTGGCGCGCCACGGCAGCTGGATCGTGTTGTTGACGAAGTGGTTGTCGTGGCCGACGTCGGTGTTCTGGTCCTTCACGTACTTGTTGGCCCACACCGCCAGCGCGTCGTCACCCGTGGTGCGGAACGACGAGTTGAACACCTTCGAGTTCCTGGTGCCGTTGGAGAAGTTGATGCCGTCAGCGTAGGTGTCGCGGATGCGCATCCCGCTGAACTCCAGGCCGTCCGCCGGTCCCCACAGGTCGGGGATGTTGTCGTAGTCGCGGCCGACCCAGACGCCGACGTTCGCGTGCTCGATCCACACGTTGCTGATCTTCGTGCCGGTGCCGAACCGGCCGTTGAGGCCGACGCCGCCCTCGGCGTTGCCGTCACCGCCGCGGATCCGGCCGGAGCCGAAGATGGCGATGTCGGAGATCTGCGTGTTCTTGTCGATGTCGAACCCGAAGTTGCCCTCGTGCGGGTGGTTGATGCTCCCGACCGCGTTCTGCGGCTCGGTCAGCGTGTACAGGTGCGAGTGCCACATGCCCGCACCGCGGATCGTGACGTCGCTGATGCCCACCTGGTTGAACTGGCCGCGGTTCAGCGGGTCGTCGGTGAGGATCTTCTTCTCCTGCCGCCACTGCCCGGCCGGGATCCACACGCAGCCGATCACGCCGTTCTGGTCGTCCGTCACGGCCCGCTGGATCGCGTCCGTGTCGTCCACGCCGTCGTTCGCGACCGCGCCGTAGGACGTGATCGACGTGCACCCGGTCGGCTGGCTCGCCGCGGGTGCGACCTGCTCCAGGTCGATCAGGTCGAGGATGTAGAACGACGCCGTGTCACCGGAGTCGCGTTGCAGCTTGAACCTCGTGCCGGGCGGGTAGCTCGTGGGCAGCAGCGCGTGCGACTCGTCGAACAGCCTGCGCGCGTCGGCCTGCGGGGTGTTGGTCAGCGCCTCGGGACCGTCCACGTTGCCGTAGAGCCAGCTGTGCTTCGACGACAGCGTCAGCTTCCGAGCGAACACGTCGTTGACGTACAGGCTGATCGTGGCGTCGATGCCGCCACCGCCGGGCGCGTCCGGGATGGAGTTGCGCACGACGATCGAGTTGGCCTGGTTGGTCGAGGTGATCTCGACGAACTGGCCGGTGCCGGTGAGCCGCACCGACTGCCGCCCGGACGACTCCGTGGCGAAGTTGGTGTGCCCGAACGTCCGCAGCGGGTCCGCCGTGAGCAGCGTGCCCTGGTAGCGCCCTGCTTCCGCCTCGTACTCGGTGTAGGGGACCGCCGCCCCACGTCCGACCACGATGGACTGCGTGAAGGTGTTGTTGGTCTCGCTGGTCTCCGCGACGGTGTTCGTCGCGTCGGCCGTGGCGGTGATCGTCGCCCCGCCGTTGGTGGCGGTCCACGTGCCGCTGGTGGCGACGTTCACCGTCGCCCCGGCCGCGACGGCGCCCGCGTTGGCGTTCAACGTGGTCCCGCCGACCGTGACGCGGGTGACCGTGCCCGCGGCGACCGCCGTGGTGCCGCGGTTGTTCACCGCCACGGTGAAGGAGACGGCCGCGCCGACGGCCGGGTTCGGCGGGTTGGTGGTGATGCCGGTGACCTGGAGGTCCGGTCCGGGAGCCTGCGCGACCACGAGCGGGGACGACGCGGTGAACCGGTTGTTGGCGTCGTCCTGCTCGACGATCCGGTTGGCCGGGTCGACCAGCGAGGAGACGGTGTAGCCGCCCATCGGACGAGGTCCCACGGCAACCGACACGGTGGCCGTGGCGCCCGCGGCGAGAGCGCCGACCGGCGTGCTGCCCACGACCGCGCCCGCGAGGCTGAAGTCCACCGTGGACGCGGCGGCGGGCGCCGTGCCGGTGTTCTTCACCGTGGCGGACAGGGAGATCGCGCTGGTCTCGTTCGGCGACGCCGGGGTCCACGTCGTGCCGGTGACCACGAGGTCCGGGTTCGGCGCCGGGACGCCGACGACCTGGAACTCGGCCACCTGCGCGCCGGGAGCGCCGGTGTTGGCGGTGAAGCGCAGCCTCACGTCGGCCACCCGGCCGGTGACCGGGATCGTCACCGTGTTCGCGGCCGAGGGGTTGAACACGTACGTCGACAGCGCCTTGAGGGAGCTGAACGACGTGCCCGACTGCTCGCGGCCGAGGACCTCCAGGGTCTGGCTGCGCGTGCCCCACGCCTGGTCGGGGTTGAGCTTCAGCACGACCGAGGAGACGTCGGCGTTGGAGCCGAGCTTCACCGTCAGGGTCGACTCGAACCCGGCGGACTCCCAGTAGGTGCTGGTGCTGTCGTCGTTGGCGTTGGCCGCGACGAACGAGAACGCCGTGGAGGACGCCTCGATCGCCCTGCCCCGCGCCAGGTTCGCGCCGCCGGTGCCCTGGCCGGTCCTGGTGACGTGGTTGCTGTCGCCGGACTGGTTGCCCGCGGCGTCGCGCGCCCGGACGAAGTACTCGACCGTCGCGGTGGCGGGCTGGGTGTCGGTGAACGTCAGGGCGTTGCCCGCCACGCTCGTGGGCCTGCCGTTGACGTACACGTCGTAACCCGTCACGCCGACGTTGTCCGTCGACGCCGTCCAGGTGAGGCGGATCTGGCCCGCGCCGGGCTCGGTGAACGCGAGGGTGCCCGGCGCCGTCGGCGGGGTCGTGTCGCCCGCGCCCTGGCCGGTGCGGGTGACGCGGTTGCTGTTCGGCGACTGGTTGCCCGCCGCGTCGCGCGCCCGCACGTGGTACTCGACGGTCGTGCTCAGCGGCTGCGTGTCGGTGTAGGTCAGGACGGTGCCCGCCACGGTGCCGCGCACCTGGCCGTTGGCGTACACCTCGTAGCCGGTGACGCCGACGTTGTCGGTGGACGCGGTCCAGGTCAGGCGGACCTGCCCGCTCGTCGGCTCGGTGAACGCCAGCGAGCCGGGCGCCGTCGGGGCCACCGAGTCACCACCGGACGTCGGTCCGTGGACCTCGAACTCCGAGAGCTGCCCGCCCGGTTGCCCGGTGTTGGCCGTGATCGCCACCCGCACGTACCGGGTGCTGGTCGCGGTGAAGGAGACCGTCACCGCGTTCCCGTTGGCGGGCGTGAAGGCGTGCTGCGCCGAGCCCGCCAGGTCGGTGAACGCGCTGCCGTTCGCGCTGCCCTGCACGGCGAGGGTCTGCGTGCGCGACCCCCAGTTCGCGGGCAGCTTCAGCACGACCCGGTTGACGCTCGCCGCCGCGCCGAGGTCCACCTGGATCCACTGCGGGAACGCGTTGTTGTCGCTCTCCCAGTAGGAGTCCTGGTTGCCGTCGTTGCCGTTGCCCGCCGGGTACTCGCCCTGGGAGGTGCTGGCCGACATCGTCTTGCCCCGCGCCAGGTTCGCCGACGACCCGTTGGCCCCGTGCACCTGGAACTCCGCGAGCTGGGCCGCGGGCCAGCCGGTGTTCGCGGTGACGTCCACCCGCACGTACCGGACGCTCGCCGCGGTGAAGTTCACCGTGACCGTGTTCGACGCGGCCGGGTCGAACACCCGACCGGCCGACGCCGACAGCGCGCTGAACGCCGTGCCGTTGGAACTGCCCTGCACGCTCAGCGTCTGCGTGCGCGCCTCCCAGCCCGCGGGCAGCTTCAGGACCACCTGGTCGACGTCGACGCTGCCGCCGAGGTCGATCTGCACCCACTGCGGGAAGGCGTTGCTCGGGCCCTCCCAGTACGAGGACTGGTTGCCGTCGTTGACGTTGGACGCCGGCTGGTTCCCGTTCGACGCGCTGGCCGTGACGGTCTTGCCGGCGGCCAGGTCGGGACCACCCGCCGCTGACGCGACCGGTGGCGACATGCCGAGGGCGATGAGGCCGACCGCGAGCAATCCGCTGGTCAGCCGCCTGCTGAACTGGTTCATGGCGTTTTCGTTTCTGTCGAAACGGCAGGGGGGCGCCACTCGGGGGGACGTGGCGGTGGGTGCGCGGACAGGGCGTCGCGCGAGCGGCGAGGAGTCGTCGGGGGAGCAGCCGAGGGTCACGCCATCGTGGGCCTCCTCGTTCACGGAACGGTGACCAGGATGCAACATGGCGTGAACTGAACGCAATAACTTGACTGATTGCCGTAAGAAGACGACTACCGCA
>NZ_DBNGPQ010000160.1:0-51518 GCF_057122925.1 Umezawaea sp.
GACCGACTCCAGCACCTCGGGCAGCGGCTCCACGCCAATCCGGAAGAAGCGGACTCGTCGCGGTTCACCGGATCAGTGGGACGAACCGGTCGCACAAGGGGGCTGAGCAGCGGTGTTCCGGGGCGTCGGGCATCCTGGCGTGGTCGCGGTCCGGTCAGGTGGCAGGAGACCCATGAGCACCACGCCTGAACTCGTCGTCCCCGAGAGCGTCGACTCGCCGGTGCGGCCGAAGCCGCCCGGCGGCGCGGTGGCGCGGTGGCTGCTGGCGAACCGGGTGCAGCCGGTCGGGCCGGAGAGCGACGAGTCGCACGCGACGCCGCAGCCGTGGTGGAAGGTCATGTGCCTGACGGGGGTCGACTACTTCTCGACGCTGTCGTACCTGCCCGGCATCGCGGCGCTCGCCGCGGGCGCGCTGTCACCGCTGGCGACGCTGCTGATCGTGGCGCTGACGCTGCTGGGGATGCTCCCGATGTACCGCCGCGTGGCGAGGGAGAGCCCGCACGGCCAGGGGTCCGTCGCGATGCTGGAGAACCTGCTGCCGTTCTGGCGGGGCAAGGTCTTCGTGCTGGTGCTGCTGGGTTTCGTGGCGACGTCGTGGATCATCACCATCACCCTGTCCTCCGCCGACGCGACGGTCCACGTGCTGGAGAACCCGTTCCTGCCCGGTTTCCTGCACGGGCACGCGGTGCTGATCACGGTGGTGCTGCTGCTCGTCCTCGGCGGGGTGTTCCTGCTCGGCTTCAGCGAGGCCGTCAGCGTCGCCATCCCGCTGGTGGGCCTGTTCCTGCTGCTGAACGCCGTCGTGGTCGTCGCGGGCGTGGTCGACGTCGTCGACTCCCCGGAGGCGGTGCGCCGCTGGCTCGACGCGCTCACCGCGGGCGGTGGTCCCGGCGACGTCGTCGGACCCGCGATCCTCGCGTTCCCCCTGCTGGTGCTGGGACTCTCCGGGTTCGAGACCGGCGTCAGCATGATGCCGCTGGTCGCCGCCGACGGGAAGACCGCCGGGGAACGGCTGGAGAGCCGCGTCCGCAACACCCGCAAGCTGCTCACGGTCGCCGCGCTGATCATGTCCGTCTACCTGCTGTCGACCAGCTTCATCACCACCGTGCTCGTGCCCGCCGAGGCGTTCCAGGAGGGCGGCGAGGCGAACGGCCGCGCGCTCGCCTACCTGGCGCACCGGGAGTTCGGCACCGCGTTCGGCACGCTCTACGACGTCAGCAGCATCCTGATCCTGTGGTTCGCGGGCGCGTCGGCGATGGCGGGCCTGATCAACATCGTTCCGCGCTACCTGCCGTCCTACGGCATGGCGCCGGACTGGGGCCGGGCCGTCCGGCCGGTCGTGCTGGTGTACACGGTGATCAGCGTGCTGATCACCGTCGGGTTCGGCGCGGACGTCAACGCCCAGGCGGGCGCGTACGCGACGGGCATCCTGGCGATGATGGTGTCCGGCGCGGTCGCCGTGACCATCTCCGCCCTGCGGCGCGGGCAGAAGCGGGCCACCGCCGGGTTCGCCGTGCTCACGCTCGTGCTGCTCTACGCGCTGGTGGAGAACGTCCGCGAGAAGCCGGACGGCATCGCGATCTCCGGGGTGTTCGTCCTCGGCATCGTGGTGGTGTCACTGGTGTCGCGGGTGTCGCGCACGACGGAGCTGCGGGTCGACCGGCTGGAGTTCGACGAGGCCGCGCGCCGGTTCGTCACCGACTCGATCGCGTTCGACGGCGCCCTGAACCTGATCGCGAACCGCAGGCAGGCGGGCGACGAGGCGGAGTACGACGCGAAGGAGACCGAGCAGCGGTCGATGAACCCGGTGCCGGGCCGGGCGGACGTGCTGTTCCTGGAGATCGAGGTGGACGACCCGTCGGAGTTCAGCGAGGTCCTGCGGGTGCGCGGCGTCGAGGTCGGCGGGCACCGGATCCTGCGCGCGAAGAGCCCGGCCGCGCCGAACGCCATCGCGGCGATCCTGCTGTCGCTGCGGGACGCGACGGGCGTGCGGCCGCACTGCTACTTCGAGTGGTCGGAGGGCAGCCCGCTCGGCCACCTGTTCCGCTACCTCATCCTGGGCCGCGGCGACACCGCGCCGGTCGTGCGCGAGGTGCTGCGCCAGAGCGACGAGGACCCCGCCCGCCGCCCCGGCATCCACGTGGGCGGCTAGGACGCGAAGAAGTCCACCAGCAGCCGGTTGACCTCGGCGGGCTTCTCCAGGTAGCCGAGGTGGCCCGCGTCGGCCACCTCGGCGTACCGCGCGCCGGGGATGACGTCGGCGACCTCGCGGGCCAGGTGCGGGGGCAGCGTGCGGTCGTCGGTGAACCCGACCACGAGGCAGGGCACGGTGATCCGGCGGTAGTCGGCCAGCCGGTCGGTGAAGTCGTTGAGCGCCATCTGCGCCCGCACGCCTGCGCCGACGGACGAACCGCCGTACTCGAACAGCTCCAGCCAGTCCTTCGCCGTCACGGGGTCGGCCAGCGTCGCGGGGGACAGGTAGCGCAGCGCGCTGAACGCCGCGTGGAACCTGTCGGGCAGCTTCACGCCGGAGTCGTGCAGTTCCCGCTCGCCCAGCGACAGCGTGGTGCGCACCGGGTCGGGACGGCCGTAGGTGGCCAGCAGCGCGGCGTGCGACACCAGGTCCGGCCGGGCCAGCGCGAGTTCCTGCACCACGCGCGCGCCGAGCGACGTGCCCGCGACCCTGGCGGGCCCGCCGCCGAGGTGCTCGATCAGCGCCGCGGTGTCGCCCACCATGTCGTCGACGGTGAACCCGCCCGCGCACTCGTCGGTCGGGGGGATGCCGCGGTTGTCGAACGTCACGACCCGGTAGCCCGCGTCGACCAGCGCGGGCACCTGGTGCGCCCGCCAGACACCGCCGGGGCTCCCGGTGCCCATGACCAGCACGGCCAGGTCGGCGCCGTCTCCGGTGACCTGGTAGTTGACGGTGATCCCGTTGAGGGTCGCGGACGGCATGCACGAATGCTCGCGTCAGGTCGTGGAAGTGTCAACGAGGACCGCGGCGGACTTCGGTGATCCGACCCACCGCCGCGCCGGGCGGATACGGTGGAGGTTCACCGAGCGAGGGGGTTCGATGGCGAAGAACGGTCCTGTCTTCGACCGGCGCGAGCAGTACGAGCAGATCGTGAGCGGTCTGCTCGACGGCGAACGGGTGATCGCGGTCTACGACGCCATCGGCGCGGGGACCGGGTTCATCGGCATCACCGACCTGCGGGTCGTCATCCAGGACAAATCGTTCATCGGCAAGAAGACCGCGCTGGTGTCGGTGCCGTACTCGAAGATCAGCAGCGTCGCCGTGGTGTCGAACAAGAGCTGGGGCGGCAGCTTCTTCAGCACGTCCGCCATCGCCGTCACGGCGGGCACCCACGTGCACGAGATCGAGTTCCGCGGCTCGGACAAGGCCCACCACGTGCACAACGTGGTGCTGTGGCACATCACCCGCTAGTTACGCTGGCCCGCATGGGCGACCGTCGAACCATCCTGTCCGGGTCCACGTTCGAGGAGCGGATCGGGTACGCGCGCGCCGTCGTGGACGGTGACTGGGTGTTCGTGTCGGGCACGACCGGGTTCGACTACGCCACCATGACGATCGCCGACGACGTGGTGGAGCAGGCCGAGCAGTGCCTGGCGAACGTCGGCGCGGCGCTCGCCGAGGCGGGCTGCGGGTTCGCCGACGTCGTCCGGGTCCGCTACCTGTTCCCCGACCCGGCCGACTTCGAGCCGTGCTGGCCGGTGCTGCGCCGGACCTTCGCCGACGTCCGCCCGGCGGCCACGATGATGGCCGTCGGGCTCGCCGACCCGCGGATGCGCGTCGAGATCGAGGTGACGGCCCGCAAGCGCTAGCGCGGCCCGTTGGCCGCCCACTCGATGGCGGGGCAGCGGTCCATCACCACGGACAGCCCCGCGGCGCGGGTCCGGTCGAACGCCTGCTCGTCGACCACGTCGAGCTGGAACCACACGGCCTTCGCGCCGATCGCGACGGCCTCGTCGGCGACCGCGCCCGCGTCGGCCGAACGGCGGAACACGTCCACGCAGTCCACCGGGAACGGGATGTCGGCGAGCGACGCGTAACCCCGCTCGCCGTGCACGGTGGCCGCGCTCGGGTGCACCGGCACGATCCGCTTCCCGTGCTGCTGGAGGAACTTCGCCACCCCGTAGGCCGCGCGCGCCGGGTTGTCGCCCAGCCCGACGACGGCCCAGGTGCCGCACTTCGCGAGCACCTCGCGGATGGTCTCCCGGTCGCCCCACGGCTCGTTCGTCATCCGTCGATCGTACGTCCCGGCCGAGCATGAACATTTAATGAAACACTTTCGCATCCGTCGCTCGTGCGTGATCCTGTGCGAACCCGCCCGCCGCGGAGGATCCGAGAGGACTCTTGATGCGCGTCATCCGCTCCGCCGTCGTCGCAGCCCTGCTGGCCGGGCTGGTCGTGCCGACCGCCAGGGCCGACGTCCCCGCGCCGGGCCGGTTCTACCTCCAGAGCGTCGCCACGGGCCTGAACGCGGCGGTCACCGGCGACACCGTCGACCAGCACCGGCCGAAGGGCGACGAGGACCACCAGCAGTGGAACCTCCGCTCCGACGGACGCCTGGAAGAGGGCGGCCGGTGCCTCGGCCGGTCCGGCGACCGGGCCGCGATGCAGGCGTGCGACAGCGCGGACACCCGGTGGGACATCAGCTCCGAGGGCGACCTGCTGCGGTTCAAGGTGCCCGGCGCGGACCGCTACCTCAAGCCCGCCACCCCGTTGGCGATCGGCGCGGGCGGCGACCAGTGGTACCTGACGCCCGTGACGCCGAACCGCCTGCCCGCGCTGCCGGACGGTGAGCGGACGCTCGACCAGGTCACGTTCCTGACGTCGCACAACGCCTACGCGAACGGCGTGGACGGCGGGTTCGCGCCCCCGTTCGTGAACCTGTTCCCCAACCAGGCGCGCGGGATCACCCAGCAGCTCGCCGACGGCGTGCGCGGGTTCATGATGGACGTCCACCAGACCCCCGACGGCGCGATCCTGTGCCACAACAGCTGCAACCTGGTCAGCAAGCCGGTCGCGCTGCGGGTCGACCTCCAGCGGATCGTGGACTTCCTGGGCGCCAACCGGAACGAGTTCGTCACGGTCTTCCTGGAGGACTACGTCTCCGCCGACGTGCTGCGCGCCGAGCTGGCGCGGGTCAACGGCTTGCAGGACGTGCTGTACCGGCCGGACCGGACCGGGGTGCGGCAGAACGGCTGGCCGACGATGGCCGACCTCCGCTCGCGGAACCAGCGCCTGCTGATCTTCACCGACCACGTCGCCGACGGCAGGGAGAGCTCCGGCGTGCAGTACCAGCGGGACTGGACCGTGGAGAACCACTGGTCGATGGGCGGCGGCGTCGGCGCGTCGGACTGGTCCTGCTACAGCCGCTGGAACGACGTCCCGCTGTCGCGCACCGAGGGCGGCTTCCGCAGGCTGTTCGTGATGAACCACTTCCGGGACGTCCCGATGACCGGCACGGTCACCGACGACAACACCAAGCTCGCCAACCGCGCGCAGCGCTTCTGCGAGCCCGCCGCCCGCAAGAAGCCGACGTTCCTCGCCGTCGACCACTACCACCTCGGCAACCCGAGGGCGGCGGTCGACACCCTCAACACCTACCGCTACTAGCCCAGCAGGACCAGGGCGGCGGGCTTGGGCAGGCCGCAGCCCGGCGCGGACAGCGTGAACGCGCTGTCCGCGCCGATGCACGCCACCGCGAGGTGGGTCTGCTGGCCGTACGCCGCGCCGCGCCGCACGGTGACCGCGCCCGCCTCGTCGACCTCGCACGGGTTGTTCTGCGTGCAGCGCTTGCCGTTCTCGTTCACCGTGTTGTTGACGCCGACCACCTCGCCGCTCGCGGCGTCGATGACCGGCGAGCCGGACGTGCCGCCGATGGTGTCGCACGACGCGGTGTAGCGGATCGAGTCGCGCCACGTCCACGCGCCCTCGCGCAGCTCGTGGGCGAACCCGTCCAGCTCGCACGAGTACAGCCGCTTCCAGTACCCGGACACGACCCTGATGTCCGCTCCCGCCACCGGACGCCTCGGCGACAGCTCCAGCGCCCTGGTCCCCAGCGCCTCCACCTGCGCGTAGGTCTGGTCGAGGCGGTAGAACGCCACGTCGGTGGTCGTCATCGTGGCGTAGGCGACCGACGTCGCGCGCAGCGTGCCGAGCGTCGACCCGCCGGTGGAGTCGAGCAGCGTGAACGTCCGGTCGCTCGCCTGCTCCGTGATCACCTCGCCCGCCGCCATGAGCTTCACGCAGTGCCCGTTGGACATGACCAGCGCCGCGTCGGTGGGCCTCGCCGTCGGCGTCCGCACCACCGCTCCCGAGCAGCCGCTCAGCGCCACGGTGCCGGTGAAGTCCACGCCCGTCACCGCGTGGGCGGGGGTGGAGAACAGGACCAGCAGCAGGACGACCGGCAGTGAACGCTTGACCATGGCGGAATCAAACCAGCACCGGAGTGCTTCCCACGGCCGAATCGCCTCACCCGATCGGGCTAGAAGTGCACGCGGGGACGCCGGGGTCGGTCCTCGTTCCCGCGGACCGGGTGGGGACCGCTCCCGCGCGGAAATGCGGTTTTCCCGGTGAATAGGCAGTCCATTGCGAGTGGAATTCTGTTGACGCACCGTCATTCGCGATCACCGTAGGTGGTCGTCGCATTCGGTTGGTTGTGGCCTGATCGTTGTCGAAGAGGTGTAACCGAATGGCGTTCTTCGACGAAAACGGGCTTGTGGCCGTTGTTCCGGTGCGATTCGGAAGTGCGGTCGGTCATCAACGCGGTCACCGAGCGTGCGGTGCCGTCGGCCGAATGGGGCGAATATCCGTCGAGAAGTCCCCTGGGTGGCGGTAACGAACATCGATGGTCGTTCGATTGATCTCGCGAAGAGGCACCCGGCGCATGCGTCGAGCAATGACCGATCGGTAACCCGAAAACTGCGGTCGCCTTCGTGGATTGTCCAAGGCTGAATTCCATCATTGTCGAGGAGAGGTCATCGTGGGGAAAACCTCGTCGGGCACAGCCATGTCCGTCGCGCCTGCCGACCTGGGAAAACTTGGAGTTCAGCTGGGAAAGGGCGGGGAGGCGACGGTTTTCGCGCTACCCGACCTCACCTATCCGGACGTCCGTGGACCGCTCGTCTACAAGCGTTATCAGAAGCCCCACGAGTCGCCGCAGAGCCTGCACCGGGTGGTCGCCTCGCGAAACGCCCTGGACGACGCGACGCGCGCGAAACTGGACGCCGTGACCGCGTGGCCGGTGCGGGTCGTGGAGGAGAACGGCCACGCCGTCGGCATTGTCATGCCGCTCATTCCCGAACCGTACTTCGACCTGGTCACGCGCAACGCGGGCGTGAAAAAATCGCTGCGCGAGGTGCAGAACCTGTTCGTCGCGCCGGACCGCGCCCTTCGTCTCGGACGGCCGGTGCCGACCGACGAGCAGCGGCTGCGGATCTGCCGGGACTTCGCGGGCGGACTGGCGTTCCTGCACCACGAGCTGAAGATCGTGGTCGGCGACGTCAACCCGAAGAACGCGGTCTACCGGCTCGACGCCGAACCGATGGTGCTGTTCCTCGACTGCGACGCCGTGCGGCCCACCGGCGTCGTCGCGCGGGTCAAGCAGCTCAACTTCCCCGACTGGCTGCCGCCGGAGGGCGGCGCGCTGAGCCGGGCGACCGACCACTACAAGCTCGGGCTGTTCATCCTGCGCTGCCTCACGCCCGGCGCGTACTCGTCGGTCAACACCGATCCGGCCGCGGCGGCGACCTGCCTCGACCCGGAGGGGCTCGCGATGCTCCGGCGGGCGCTGGGCCCCGTGCCCGCGGACCGGCCGACGGCGCGGGAGTGGGAGGCGCGCCTGCGGCTGCTGCTGGGCGAGAGCCTGGTCCCGCCGCGGTTGGGCGAGGTCCGGCTCGACCGTGCGGTAGTCCTGGCCGGGCAGTCGGTCGTGGTCGAGTGGGAGGCGCGGGACGCGGTCGAGGTCGAGGTCACCGCCGGCGCGGTCACGTCGCGGGTCGACGGCGCACCGGGCCGGGGCCGGACGTCGGTCGCGGTGGCCGAGTCCGGCTGGGTCGACGTCCGCGCGGTCAACAACCTCGGGACCGACCACCGGCGGCTCGGGCCGCTGACCGCGGTGGCCCCGCCCCGGATCCACCCGCTGCCGGTGCCGGTGCCGCAGGTGGCGTGGCCGCTGCTCGGGCAGGCCGGACCGCCGCGCGCCGAGCTGCCGCCGCTGCCCGCGGTCGACGTGCGGGCGATGGCGCCGGAGGCGTTCACGACGGGCGGGCGAAGACCGCCGCTGCCCTCCGTCCCGGCTCCCACGGCCGGGTTCCCGTTCGACCTGCGAGCGATGTTGACCGAATCACCGGGGTTCGACCCCTGGTTCCACGAGGGTGAGGGGGCGGGCCGATGAGCTTCTCGATGTGGCTGGCGAGGTTGTCCGGCGCGAGGGTGTCGATCCTGGAGAAGGCGCCGGGCGACGTCAACAAGCACGCCGCGATGGGCGGTGTCCTGCTCAGCACCTCCGGCGTCGCCGCCGTCTCGGCGTTCTTCGCGCTCTACTCGGTGCTGGAGCTGCCCGCCTACGCGGCGGTGCTCGCGGGCCTGGTCTGGGGCGTGGTCATCTTCAACCTGGACCGGATGCTCGTCGTCACGATGACGCGGAGCAACGGCTGGCTGCTCAACCTGTTCGCCGCGATCCCGCGGGTCGCGCTCGCGGTGGTGATCGGGACGATCATCTCGATGCCGCTGGTGCTGAGGATCTTCGAGCCGGAGATCAACAGCGAGCTGATCGCGATGCAGGCCGAGACGACGAAGCAGAACCAGGGCAAGGTCGCCGACGCGTTCGCCAAGATCACCGAACTGGAGGGCGAGGAGCGCGAGCTGCTCGACGTCCTGTCCGGCAAGTCCACCACGACGATCTCCGACGACCCGGACGTGAAGGCCGCGAAGGCGGGGCTCGACACGGCGGAGAAGGCCTACCAGGAGGCCAACCGGTTGGCGCAGTGCGAGTTCGACGGCGCCTGCGGCACCAACGTCCCCGGAGACGGCGAGTCCTACCAGCAGAAGAAGCGGGCCGCCGACGAGGCGAGGTCGACCCGCGACAAGGCGCAGACCGCGCTCGACGAGGCCACGGCGAAGGTCACCAAGCGCCTCCAGGACGGCGCCTCCACCGAGACCGACAACGCCAGGAAGCGGCTGCCGGAACTCCAGGGCGACCTCGAACGGCTGCGCGAGGACCGCGCGGACCTGGAGAAGCGCGGCAGCACGGCCACGGCGGCCGACACCGGCCTGCTGGCCCGGTTGGAGGCGCTGGACCGGATCACCGAGGGCAGCCCCAGCGGCGGCCGGGCGCACACCGCGCTGTTCCTGCTGTTCCTGTGCATCGAGCTGCTCCCGGTGGTGGTGAAGCTGATGGCCGGGTTCGGGCCGGAGACGCTCTACGACCGGATGGTCAAGCGCACCGACGACGGCACGGACGCCAACGACCGGCTGTGGGCCGACCGGGACCGCGACCTTGAGGTGGACCGCGCCGACCAGAAGCTCGCGATGGAGCGCCAGCAGCTCGACGCCCAGACGCAGGCGCACGCTCAGACCGCGCAGCTGGTCGCGGGCAAGCAGGCCGACCTCGCCAAGAAGGCCGTCGACGTCTGGGCGACCGTCGCGCAGCGGCGCACCGACGAGGAGCTGAACCGCTGGTACAACGCCAACGCGGGAGCCGACGACCGGCACACGGCGCGGTTCCCCCCGGTGGGCGTCCCGAAGCCGAAGAGGGCGGGCGGCAGCGACCCCCTCACGGTGCGCATCCCGAAGACGAGCCTGGCGAACGCCGTCGACGACCGCCTCACCAAGCCGATCCGCACGGCCAAGCTCCCCCGCGCCAACGGCACGCGCGCCAACGGCACGCCGTCCACCACCCCCACCCCCTGAACGGAGAACCCCGATGGCGAGCGACAACGCCAAGCTCCTGCCCTTCTACCTGGTGATCGACGTCTCGGTGTCGATGACCGGTGCGAAGCTCGAACAGGCCAACGAGATCATGCCCGCGGTCGTCGACGCGCTGGCCGACGCGCCGATCCTGTCGGACAAGGTCCGCTTCGGACTCATCGACTTCGGCACCGACGCGACCGTGCGCCTGCCGCTGTGCGACCTGCTCGACGAGAACGTCACCCTGCCCTCGCTGACCGTGCGGGGCGCGACGTCCTACGCGGCGGCGTTCCGGCTGCTGCGCTCGGAGATCGAGAGCAACGTCAAGCAGCTCAAGGCCGACGGCTTCCAGGTGCACCGGCCCGCCGTGTTCTTCATCAGCGACGGCGACCCCACCGACCGCGGCACGGAGTGGCAGGACGCGTTCCGCGACCTGACCGAGAACTTCCCGATCTACCCGAACTTCGTGCCGTGCGGGGTCGACGACGCGAACCCGAAGACCCTGGCGAGCCTCATCCACCCGGCCTCGGGGCCCAAGGCGATGCAGATGTACCTGATGGAGAACGGCCAGAACCCGGCCCACGCCATCGCCGCCATCGCGGAGATCCTCATCTCCAGCATGCTCGCGTCGGGCCAGAGCCTGACGCAGGGCAGCTCGGGCCTCGTGCTGCCGCAGAAGCAGGACCTGCCGTCGGGCATCGCCGCGCACTCCTCGGACGACTTCGTCTGATGGACACGACGACCGGAGCACGTGCGGACGAGGTCCGCCCGCCGCTGCCCGAACCGGAGCGGACGGTGCCGTGGCGAGGACGGGTCGAGCCCTTCGTCGTGGGCGATCCAGGCCGGGCCGCGTCCAGGACCGTGCCGATCCCCGACGAGGACGCCTGGGACCGCAGGGACACCGTCCTCGACGGCGTGGCTCTGCTCGACGGCGCCCGCGGGCGCGTGGGCGAGGTGCGCGCGGCCAGCGTGCGCGGCCTGGCGCACCGCGCGTACGGCACCGTGCGGCAGGACGAGTACGGCTTCCGGCGCACCCCGGACGGCAGGCACCTCGTCCTCGCGGTGGCCGACGGGGTGTCGTCGGGCAGGTACTCCCACCGGGCCGCGGCCCTCCTGGCGCGCCGGGGCACGGAGGTGCTGGCGAACGAGCTGGCCTCGACCCGACCGGCCGACCTGCGGTGGGCGGAGCTCGTCCGCCGGTTCGCGGGCGCTGTCGAGGCGCGGGGGCGCAGGCTGCTGGCCGCGCGGGGGATGCCGACCGCGGACAGCGCCACCGTCCGGGAGATCGCCGACCACCTGGCGTCCACGGTGCTCTACGCGGTGGTCGACCTGGCCCCGGTGGACGGGGCGCACGAGGTGCACGTGCTCTCGGTGGGCGACTCGTCGGCGTGGGTGCTGCGCGCGGGTGGCCGCTGGGAACCGCAGCACCCCGTGAAGAACGACGGCGCGGTCCTGCACTCGTCGTCCGTGCACGCGCTCCCGCTGCTGTCGAGCACCGAGCCCGTGCCGGTCAGGACGACCGTCGCCCCCGGCGAGGTGCTGGTGCTGATGACCGACGGCATCGGCGACCCGCTCGCGGACGGCACCGGCGACGTCGGGCGGTTCCTGAGCGGGGTCTGGGCGACGCCGCCCGCGTCCGGGCTGGAGTTCGCCGCCCACGTCGGGTTCGCGCGCCGGAGCTTCGACGACGACCGCACCGCCGTCGGGTTCTGGCCGGTCGCGACGGCATGAGCGCCCACGTCATCGGTCTGGACGAGATCGGCGCGCTCGGCGAGCTGCTCGGCGCGGGCGGGCAGGCGAAGGTCTACCGCGCGCCGAACGCCTCGCTCCCGGACGTGCCAGGACCGCTGGTGTACAAGGAGTACCGGGCCGGGCAGGCGCCACCGCACGGGCTGGCCGCGGTGGTGTCGCGCAGGCTGCGCGTGGACGAGGCCGTGCGGCGGCGGATCGACGCCGCCACCGCGTGGCCGGTCCGCACCGTCGAGCAGGACGGCGAGGTGCGGGGCGTCCTCCTGCGGCTCATCCCCGAGGGCTACTTCCAGGACAGGGTGAAGCCGAGCGGGAAGCGGACCCGCACGCTGCGCGAGGTCCAGCACCTGTTCGTCGAGCCGAGCCGGGCGGCGCGCCTGGGGATGCCCGCTCCGAGCACCGCGCAGCGGGTCCTCGTGTGCCGCGACTTCGCCAGCGCGGTGCACCTGCTGCACCGCAACGGCCTGGTGATCGGCGACCTCAACCCCAAGAACGCCGTCTTCCGGCTCGACGAGCGGCCGTGCGTGATGCTGGTCGACTGCGACGGCATCCGGATCAAGGGGGCCGCGGCCGTGGTGCGCCAGCTCAACGCCCCCGACTGGGACCCGCCGGAGCCCGTGCTCAGCCAGGCGAGCGACCTCTACAAGTTCGGCCTGTTCGTGCTCCGCTGCCTGAGCCCCGGCGGGTTCGCGTCGGTCGCGCGCGACCCGAGCAGGCTCGACGGGGTGCTGCCGGGGGAGGGGCCCGCGCTGCTGCGCGCCGCGCTGCGCCCCGATCCGGGTGGACGCACGACGGCGCAGACCTGGGGCCGCTACTTCGACGCGGTGCTGGCCGGGTCGGCCGTACCCGCCGCGCGGACGGCCACCGCCCGGATGAGCACGTCCGGGTGGAGGCGGGACGCGCGGACGAGGCGATGGGTTCGGGTGACCTGACATGGCCGACAGCACCTGCGTGGTGTGCGGGACACCGCCCACCGACCGCTACGTCGTGTCGCTGCACGGCGAGAAGACCTGCGTCCGGCACCCGGCGGACGGCACCTGCGCGCTCTGCGGACGACCGGGGCCCGACGGGCGGCGCGGGTGGTCGCGGTTCACCGCCACGACCGCGCGCTGCCCGACCTGCGCCCGCCAGGCGGTCGACACCCTGGACGAGGCCAGGAAGCACATCCCGCTGCTGCGCGGGGAGATGGCGGCGCTCGGCATCGCACTCGCCCAGCGGGTGCGGGTCACCCTGGTCGACCCCGACGGGCTCGTCGACGACAGCGGCGCGCTCTGCCTGGGGCGGACCCTCCAGCGCACGTGGGTGGAGACCTCGGTGACGGACGTGCTCGGCATCGAGATCGCGCGCGGGCTCACCGAGACCCACTTCGGGGCCGTGGTCGTGCACGAGATCGGGCACGCGTGGCTCGCCCAGCGCGGCGCGCCCGACCTGTCGCCGCAGGTGGAGGAGGGCGTGTGCGAGCTGTTCTCCGGCGCCTGGCTCAAGCGGAGGCCGACCGGGTTCGCCGCCGCGCTGCGCCGATCGGCGCTGGACAACCCCGACCCCGTGTACGGCGCCGGGTACCGGATGGTGCGCGACTCCGTCGTGTCCCACGGCATCACGGCCGTCCTGGACTCGGTCTGCGGGCGGGGACGACTGCCATGAGAACCAGTGGAGGGAGAACGTCGTGGACCTCGGGACGAGAAACCGGGCGATCCTGGTCGTGGACATAGAGAAGTCCAGCGAGCGCACCGATCCGCGGAAGGCGGCGCTGCGCGCGGCCCTGTACGGGGTGCTGGGGGGTGCGCTGAGGACGATGCCGCCGCACCGGGTCGACGACCTGGGCGACGGCGTGCTGGCGGTGTTCGACTCGGACGTGCTGCCGGTGCTGGACCCGCTGGTCGGCGACCTCGTGCAGGCGCTCTGGCGGCACAACGCCACCGTCGACCCGCCGGAGTGGATGAGGCTGCGCCTGGGGGTCCACTTCGGACTGGTCGCGCGCGACCCGCACGGCTGGGTCGGCGACGCGCTGACGACCGCGTTCCGCATCGTCAACGGGGCCGGGGTCAAGGCGGTCCTGCGCGCCGCGCCGCGGGCGCAGTCGATCGTGGTCCTGTCGGACGCCGTCCACCAGACGGTGGTGCGGCCCGGCTACGCCGCGCTCCAGCCGGAGACCTACCGCGACCTGCTCGACGACGGCCGCCGGATGTGGATCCGCGTCCCCGGCTACGCGACCCCGCCCGTCGCGACGGGCGCGCCCGCCGCGGAGCCGGTGCGGGTGGAGGCGCCCCCCGCCAAGTCGATCTCCATCAAGGCCAGGGGCAACGTCTTCACCGCCGACACGATCGGCACCGTCGACGCCCGCGTCGGCCTCGGGCCCGCGTCGTGAGCGACGAGGAGGCCGCGGAGCAGCCGGAGGCGGGCGCCGGCACCGGCTCCGACGACTCGGCGAAGCAGGCGCCCGAGGACGGGGAGAAGGCGAAGCCGGACGCCGCCGCGCCCGAGCCGGAGGGGCCGAGCGCGAAGGACACCGCCTCGGACGCGACCAACGCGCGCAAGCTCCACCAGGACGCCCGCGCGATGGAGAACGCCATCGCCTCGCTGCTGGGCGTCCGGGGCGGTGTCGGCAACGTCTTCGTGGCCAACACGATCGGCCTCGTCGACGCCGGCCTCCCCCGCACGACCGGGTTCCACCACGGATCGGTGCCCACCGGGCCGATCCCCGCGGAGGCGCTGCGGGCGGCGGCGGTGACGTTCGTCGAACCCGCGAACTACCGCGAGCTGCGCGACCGGCTGCGCGACCAGCGGCTGGTCCTGCTCCGCGCGCCGTCGGGCTGGGGTCGCACGGCCACCGCGCTGAACCTCCTGGGCCTGGAGTGCGCGCAGGGCGTGGACAAGCTCAGCCCGGACACCGACCTGCGCTCGCCCGCCGCCCCGGTGGACCTGGAGGCCGACCGCGGCTACCTGCTGGAGACGCTGGAGTTCGACCAGGCGGCGTCGCTGCGGGAGTTCTCGCTCGACCAGTGGCGGCGCAGGCTCACCGAGGCCGGGGCGCGGATGCTCGTCCTCCTCGGCGCGGACGCTCCGCTGCGGGAACGGGAGCTGACCGCCTACGTCGTGGACGGCGCGCAGCGGTCGGACGACCGGACGCTGGTGCTGAGCCACTTCCAGGCCGGGCTCGTGGCCGCGGGCCGACCCCGGCAGGACCTGGTCGACTTCCCCGAGTTCACCGAGCTGGTCGAGGAGGTCGTCGGCCGCACGCTGCGCGCGGGCGACCTGGCGGACTTCGGCCGCGGCCTCTGCGCGGTCGTGCTGGGGGAGGCGGGCGTCGACGACGTCCGCCTCCGCTACGCCCGCGGCGCCGAGTCGGCGTTCCGCGAGTGGTTCGACTCCCTGCCGGACAACGAGTACCGCGCCTTCGCCGTCGCGCTCGCCGTGCTGGACGGGATGCCGCTCGCCACCGTCGCCGAGGCGGGGACGATGCTCGCCAGGGCGATCCAGGAGGCCGAGGTCCCCGACCTGCGCGACCGCACCCGCTCGGTGTTCGCGGTGCGCACGGCCAACCTCGTCGAGCGGATGGAGGCCGAGATCACCCTGGCCGTCGACGACAGCGACCTCGGGACGCTGGCCGCGGAGGTCGCCCGCTACCTCGACCCGCACCGCCCGCGCAAGGTGCTCGAACACGTCTGGCGCGAGTACACCGAGGCCCACGGCGTCGTGCGCGACTGGCTGCGCGACCTCGGCAGCTCGCCGGACCGGCACGTCCGCATCCGCGCGGGGGTCGCGGTCGGGCTGCTGAGCCTGTCGGAGTTCGACCACGCCCGCAGGCACGTGATCGAACCGTGGGCCGAGGAGAACGACTACTGGGAGCGCCAGGCCGTGATCGGCGCGCTGCGGCTCCCCGCGCTGCAACCCGAACTCCAGCCGCTGATCAACCGCATGATCGACCAGTGGCTCAAGGGGAGCGCGGCGACCGGGAGGCGGGTCGCGGCCGTCGCCGCGATGGGCGTCCTGCCGATCATGACGACCGCGCAGGTCCTCAAGCGGCTGCGGAGGGCGGCCGACACCGACGAACCGCGCATGATCATCGCGGTCGCCGACTCGGTCACGAACCTGTCGCTGGAACCCGACCGGCTCGACCCGGTGCTCGGCGCCCTGCTGTCGTGGAGCAGGTCGAAGAAGGCCGACCTGCGCAACACCGCGCTGAACTGCGTGCTGCAACTGGTCGTCTACCTCCAGGTGTCCGAGGACGGCAGCACCGACCCGTGGCCCGGACTGCTGTGGGTCGCCGACCTGGACCGCCGGACGCGTCACCCCGCGCGGGGGGTGGTCGTGGGAACGCGCCGGACCACCAGGCGGGAGGCCGTGGTGTCGCTCGTCGCGCGGGTGCTGGAAGCGCCCTACTTCATGGGCGAGGCCTACCGGGTCGTCCACCAGTGGGTCAAGACCGCCGAGCGCGACCCCGCCCAGCGCGAACCGCTCGGCGCGCTGCTCGCCGACGTCGCCAGGGCCACCGGCGGCCCGGCCACCCTGCGGCTGTACCTGACCGAATGGGCGCGCGCCCGGCGCGGCCCGACCGAAGCCGCGAGCGCGCTGCTCGCCGCACTCGACCGCGAGGAGGTCCCCGCATGATCGCCAGGAACCCCGTCCAGCCCGACCCGCCGCTGCTCACCCGCGTGGAGATCAAGGTCGGCGAGCTGATGTTCAAGAACCGCCCGGTCCCCAGCCACGACCGCGCGACCGTCTTCCTCGACCGCTACGGCCAGTACCACCACCTGACCGAGCAGCTGCCGCTCGGCGGGGGCGCGGGCTACAAGGCGCTGTTCCTGGTCAACACCTCGGTGTTCTGCCTCGACCTCCAGCTCACGCTGCCCAGCCTGGACCAGGCGTCCTGCTTCGCCGCGAAGGTGACGGTGACCTGGCGGATCACCGACCCCGTCGAGGCGGCGAAGACCAACCTGGTCGACGCGGGGCCGGTGCTGCGACCGCACGTCGAGCGGGTGCTGCGGGACATCAGCGTCACCTACCCGATCGAGGACGGGACGGCGGCCGAGCGGGCCATGACGCACGCGTTCACCGGCGGTCGCGCCCGGCAGGGGCTGCGGCAGGGCGTCAGCGTGCTCAGCTGCACCACCGCCCTCACCCTCGACGCGAGCACCATCAACTACATCCGGCGGCGCACGGAGGGCGTGCGGTCGCACGAGGTGAAGAAGGACGCGCTGCGGCACTCGGCGATCGAGCAGACGGCCGAGGAACGGCTCGCCGAGATGAAGAACGAGCACGAGATGCAGATCGAGGCGATGCGGCACTCGCACCAGCTCGAACTGGACCGGCAGCGCATGGCCATGTTCAGCGGCGTCGGGCAGAACCCCGAGAGCCTGATCGCCATCACGCTCGCGCAGGACCCCGGCAAGGCGGCCGACCTCCTCCAACTGGTGCTCAAGCAGCAGCAGGCGGAGCTGGAGGACGCCCGCGGCGTGCTCGACGTGACGCTCAAGCACGGGCTGGTGAACCGCAGCGACGTCGCGGCCATCGTGGGCAGGGCGACGTCGGCCATCGCCCAGGGGATGGCGGGCGACGGGCGGGGCGCGTCGCTGCCGCGCGCGCCGCGGGCGGCGGGCTGCCTGGAGGACGCGCTGACCGCCGAGGTGGTGCCCGAGGCGGCGGCCGCGGTGTACGCGCCGCTGGACGACGACGAGGAGGACGAGGACGACGTCTAGAGCCGCTGCCCGCGCACCCCCGCTCGGCAGGGGGCACTACCCCAGCGGGGGCGGCGGGAGGCGGTAGGTCGCGGGCGTGCGGGACATCCTGATCGGGTTCGCCACCAGGTCGAGCCCGTCCAGGGACACCACCGGCTCCAGCCCGAGGTCGCCGGCCAGCTCGAACGCCCCCGCGAGGTCGTTCACGGGGCCGCAGGGGACGCCCAGCGGGGTGAGCGCGTCGAACCAGTGCCGGGCCGTGCCCGTGCGGAGCCGCGGCCCCAGCAGGGCCATCAGCTCGTCCACGTGCGCCACCCGGTCGGCGTTCGCGGCGAACCGCGGGTCGGTCGCCAGGTCCGGCACGTCCAGCGCCGAGCAGAGCCCGGCGAACTGCCGGTCGTTGCCCACGGCCAGCACCACCGGCCGGTCCGCGGTCTCCACCAGCTCGTACGGCGCGATCGACGGGTGCCGGTTGCCCATGATCCCCGGCACGACGCCCGCCGCCGTGTACCCGGTGCTCTGGTTGACCATCGACGACAGCAGCACGGACAGCAGGTCCACCTCGACCAGCTGGCCCTCGCCGGTGGCGTCGCGGTGCCGCAGCGCGGCCAGGATCCCCACCGCCGCGTGCATCCCGGTCAGCACGTCCACCAGCGCCACCCCGGTCTTCACCGGCTCGCCCGGCCGGGAGCCGGTCACGCTCATCAGCCCGCCGACGGCCTGCACGAGCAGGTCGTAGCCGGGCAGGTGGCGGCCCCCGCCCGAGCCGAAGCCGGTGACCGAGCAGTACACGAGTCCGGGGTGGACGGTCCGCAGGTCCTCGTAGGACAGTCCGAAACCGGCCATCGTGCCCGGCCGGAAGTTCTCCACCACGACGTCCGCGCCGAGCACCAGCTCCCGCGCCGCCGACCGCCCTTCCGCGGTGGAGAGGTCCAGCACCGTCGACGTCTTGTTCCGGTTCACCGACAGGAAGTACGTGGCCACGCCGTCAGCGTGCGGCGGGCCCCAGGCGCGGGTCTCGTCGCCGCGCGGGTGCTCGACCTTGACCACCTCGGCGCCGAGGTCGGCGAGCAGCATCGTGGCGTAGGGCGCGGCCAGCACCCGGCCGAAGTCCGCGACGACCAGCCCGCCGAGCGCGCTCACGGCACCTGCCCCTTGAGCCGCATCGCGGCCAGCACCCGGTCCTGCGCCAGCGCGCGGGCGGCGTCGTGCGTGGTCACCCCGAGCCGGGCCGACTCGCGCACCACGAGCGCGGCGTTCGCCCGCAGCTTCGACGACACGGCGGTCATCACGGTCGACGGCGCCACCGGGGACGGCGAGCAGCGCGCGTCCACCCCGAACGCGGCGGCGATGATCCCGCCCGCGTTGGCGATGAAGTCCGGCACGACGGTGATCCCGCGCGCCGCCAGCACCTCCTGCGCGGCGGCGGTGGTCGGCAGGTTCGCGCCCTCCACCACCATCGCGGCGTTGATCCGGCCCGCCCAGTCCTTGTCGATCACGTCCTGCGTCGCGGCGGGCACCAGCACGTCGCACGGTGCCAGCAGCTCCTTGCCCAGCGGCAGCACCCGCCCGTACTCGGCGACCGCCGCGTCCCCGTGGCTCTCCCGCAGCGCCAGCAGGCGCGGCACGTCCAGGCCGTCGGGGTCGTGCAGGGCGCCGTGCACCGACGACACCGCCACCACCGAGGCACCCAGCTCGGCGAACCGCTTCGCCGCCGCGGCGCCGACGGCCCCGAACCCCTGGATGGCGATCCGCTTGCCGCCCACCGACTCCGACAGCTCGTCGGCCACCTCGGCGACCCCGAAACCGGTCACGCCCAGCTCGTCGTACGGCAGGCCGCCCAGCGCGGCGGGTGCGCCCATCATCGCGCCCCGGTCGCCCAGCTCGTCCTGCACGATCGCCGCGTCCCGCTCGTCGAGACCGACGTCCAGGCCCAGCACGTACTCGCCGGGGACCTCGTTGGACAGCGCGCGGGCGAACGCCCGCAGCGCCCTCTCCTTGCCCGGTGACGCGGGGTCGAACACGATGCCGGCCTTGGCGCCGCCGAAGAACAGGTCGACCGCCGCCCACTTCCACGTCATCACCCGCGCCAGCCGGGCCACCTCGCCGGTCGTCACGTCCGGCCCCATCCGGGTGCCGCCCTTGCCCGTGCCGCGCGCCGTGTTGTCGATGACCAGCACGCCCTTCATCCCGGAACGGCGGTCGGACACCACGACGACCTTCTCGGGTCCCCACTCGTCCATGAGGTGCAGCACGTCGGTCATCGGGTCCCTCAGACGGTGTTGAGCTCGGGCCGGTGGGCGTTCGCGGCGAACCGGTTCGCGTCCAAGGTAGACACGTCGATCTCCGGCTCGCGCCCGAGGTACAGGTCGCGCACCACCTCGCCCACCGCGGGACCCTGGAGGAACCCGTGCCCGGAGAACCCCGTGGCGTAGAGGAACCGGCCCGGTGCCTCCCCGATCAGCGCGTTGTGGTCCGGCGTCACCTCGTAGAGCCCGGCCCAGCCGCTCGCGACCCCGACGTCCAGCAGGCCCGGCGCGCGCACCCCGATCGCCTCGCCCAGCCGGGGCAACCACTCGTCGGACCGGTCCAGGTGGAAACCGGGCTCCTGCTCGGGGTCCGACATGCCCATCAGCAGCCCGCGGCCCTCGCGGTGGAAGTAGAACGACGACGCGAAGTCGATGGTGAACGGCACGACCGGGGCCAGGTCGGGGATCGGCTCGGTGCACACGACCTGCCGCCGCAGCGGCGTGACCGGCAGGTCGACGCCCACGAGCCCGCCGATCCGCCGCGACCACGCGCCCGCGGCGCACACCACGGTCGACGTCCGGATGGTCCCGCGGTTCGTGACGACGGCGGTGATCCCGCCTGCGTCCGACTCGATGTCCAGCACCTCCGTGCGCGTGCGCAGCACCGCCCCGAGCCGCCGCGCGGCCGTCGCGTACCCGAGCACGACCGACTCCGGCGTGCAGTGCCCGTCGTCGGGGGAGTAGGTGGCGGCCAGCAGCCCGTCGGTGGAGATCAGCGGCGACATCGCCTTCGCCTCGGCCACCTCCAGCATCCGGCTCGGCACGCCCAGGCCGTTCTGGAGCACCACGTTCCGCTCGAACGCCGCCACCGCGTCCGGGTCCGACAGCAGGAACAGGTACCCGGTCCGGTGCAGGTCGATCTCCTGCCCCGGCCGGTCGCCGAACCGCGCGAACGCCTCCAGGCTGCGCGCCCCCAGCCTGATGTTGACCTCGTCGGAGAACTGCGCCCGCACCCCGCCCGCGGCCTTGCTGGTGGACCCCGACCCGAGTTCGTCGCGCTCCACCAGCACGACGTCGCGCACACCGGCCTCGGCGAGGTGGAAGGCGATGCTGACGCCCATCACCCCACCGCCGACCACGACGACCTCGGCGGAGTCGGGAGTCACGGCCGACCCCCCTCTCGACGGTGTCCACCCGGAACCGCCCGCCGCGCCGACCGGACCCCGGTCACCCCGTCGTCCACGAGCGGTCCGGTGGGGGCGTAGGCGCGTCCAGGTGGCATGAGCCCCAGCGTGCAGTGCGCGCCGCGGCGCTGCCAAGCCCCCGCGGGGCGAAACCGCGGGTTTTCGAGCGGGCGCGCCCGAGGACCGCCGTCGAGGCGACCCCGGCTACTCCCCCTTGACCCCGTCGGCCAGCTCCCGCAGGAAGTCCAGGTGCCCGACGTGCCGAGCCGTCTCCTGGATCACGTGCACCATCACCCACCGCACGGTCTTGTCGTCCGGCAACCGGGTCGGCTCGTCCGGCCCGAGCCCGGCCAGCGCCCGCCCGGACAGCTCCCACTCGGCCTGGTACTCCGCGGTCACCGTCTCGGGGGTCTCCCCGGCCCCGAACGCCCACGAGGCGTCGGCGTCGACGCCCCACAGCGAGGGCAGGTCGACCCCACCGCCCACGATGGACATCCAGTACCGCTCCACCGCCGTCAGGTGCTTCAGCACCCCCATGGCGGTCACCACGGGCGACGTGGGCAGCGGGGCGGCGGCCCCCAGGTCCCTGCTCAACCCGGCGACCTTCGCGACGGCCGTCAGCCGCAGGAAGTCCAGGAACTCCCACTGCAACCGCAACTCGTCCGTCGCGTACGTCCGCGGCCAGCGGCGTTCCGGCACGTTCGAACCCATGTTCGACACCCTAGCCCCGCCGGTACCACCGCGGCGAGGTGGTCGGCGGCGGTGTGAGCCGCGAGCGGACCACCAGCACGTTGGGCCCCTCCGCCGCGACGAACTCGGCCAACCGGGCCCCGAAGACCGACCCGAACCCGTCCACGGCCACCGCGGGCACCCCGAAGCTCTCCGCGAGCGCCACGAAGTCCGGCGTGCGCAGGTCCACCCCGGTGGCCGGGTGCCCGGCGACCTCCTGGTCGTAGCGCAACATCCCGTACCCGCCGTCGTCCACGACCACCGCGGTCACCGGCAGCCCCTCCTGCGCCACCGTGGCGAGGTCCCCGCAGGCGAACAGGAACCCGCCGTCCCCGCAGACCGCCACGGCCCGCCCGACGACCGAGGCGCCCACCGCGGCCGGGAACCCGAACCCCAGCGTCCCCCACCCCACCGGGTAGGCCAGCCCGCGGGGCCTCGGCACCCGGTGGAACCCGCCCACCCAGTACCCGGCCACGCACATGTCCGCCACCAGCGTCGCCGACACGCCCTCCAGCGCCGCCAACAGGTACGCGGCCTCCGGCGACTCGTCCGCCACGGTCCGCCGCACCGCCGCGTTGACCCCGCTCACCAGGTCCACCGGCGGCGGAGCGGGCGGCAGCGCCGAGACCAGCGCCGACACCACCCGCCGGGCGTCACCGACCAGCACCGCGTCCGCCGGGTAGTTCTTCGAGGCCTCGTCGGCGTCCACGTTGACGGCCAGCAGCCGAGGGGGCGGCGGCAGCGCCCAGTTCTGCGTCGACATCCCGTCGAAGTCCGTTCCCACGGCGACCACCAGGTCCGCGGCGTCCCACAGCGCGCCGACCTCGGGCACGTGGACGGGCCCGTGCACCGCGCACGGGTGGTCGAGCGGCAGCAGGCCGCGCGCCCCGAACGTGGTCAGCACCGGCGCCCCGATCCGCGAGGCCAGCTCCCCGACGTCGGCGCCGGAGCGGGCCGCGCCGCCACCGGCCCAGATCACCGGCCGCCGGGCACCGGCGATCAGCTCCAGCGCCTCGGACAGGTCCGGCACGGGGGACTCCGCGGCGGGCTCGGCGGCGGCGGGAGCGGCCGGGGCGACGAGGAGGTCCGCGGGGATCCCCAGGTACACCGGCCCCTGCGCGCCGGACAGCGCCGTCCGCACGGCCCGGTGGGCGGAGGCGGCGAGCGAACCGGCGTCCGGCACGGTCCACGCGTCCTTGACCACCGGCCGGAACATCCCGGCCTGGTCGCGGGTCTCGTGCAGCACGCCGCGGTGCACGCCCGGAACCCGCAGCGTGGACGGGATGTCCGTGGCGACGACCAGCACCGGCGACCCGGACGCCATCGCCTCCCCGACGGCGCCCAGCGTGTTCGCCGCGCCGGGCCCGGTCGTCACGACCGCCACCCCGAGGCGTCCGGTGGCCCGCGCGTAGCCGTCCGCCGCGTACGCGGCCGTCTGCTCGTGCCGGACACCGATCATCCGGATGCCGGAGTCGCGCAGCGCCTCCCAGACGGCCAGGTTGTGCACCCCCGGCAGGCCGAACACCACCTCCACGCCGTGCGAGGCGAGCACTTCGAGCAGGCGGCGGGCTCCGGTGACCATGGACCCGACGGTAAGCAGCGCCGCTCAGCGGGGCAACGCGCGTGCGGCGGCCCCGGTGCTCGGGCCCGTCCGAGCGGGTGCCTCGACACCTCCACGTCGAGGCCTCGGCCGATCAGCGCCCGTCCGGACCGCAGCCGGACGGGGGTCGAGCCCTGGCTGCTCCGGGGCGTCCCACCCCTCGACCGCGCACCGCCCGGCGGCGCGCAGGCGCTCCTCCGCCACCTCCCGCCCGTCCGCCGAACCGGTCCGGCCGCACCCGTTCGCCGAATTCGCGGAGGAACGGGTGCGGCCGGAGGTATGGTGGTCACCGGCGTGCGTGAGCAGACGTGAGGCTGGAGCCACTCCCCGGCAACCGGGTGGCAGATCCGCCGCGGGGTAGAGGTACCCCTGCTCATCGAGCAACACCTGACCACCAGACCGACGCACGAGTGCGCGCGTCCTACTTCGCCGAGCCGGGCGGTGCGAGCGGGAGCCCACCGTGTCACGCACGTCCCTCACCGACCAGCTGGTCGACCTCCGCCGGGTGTACACCGGCGAGAACCTCACCCAGGCGGTGCCCGCGGTCAAGGCCGCGCTCTCGGCGTTCACCGCGGACGACCGCGACCTCGTCGTGGACGCCCTGCGCGGCCGGGGCGCGCTGCCGGAGCGGCTGAGCCTGGAACTGCTGCCCGGCGCGCTGTCGCGGGCGCAGCGGGAACTGGAGTCCGCGCTGCTGCGCGTCGCCTCCGACGCGGCGGCCCACTTGCAGCTCCGCCCTCCGGCGAGCATGCTGCGCCCGGCGCACGCGTTCCGCGCGGTGGAGCCCTTCGCCGTGCCGCGCGTGCACCTGGCGGACCACGCGCTCGGTCCGCTGCTCTACGAACTCCTGCCCCGGCTGGAGGAGACGTGGGTGGCGGGCCTGGCGGGCGTCCGCGTCCGCAGGCACCCCCGCGCGGTCGAGCTGCACGTGCTGGACGACCCGGACGCCCGGATCGTCCTCGCGGGCGTCGACACGACCGCCTGGGACACCGCGATGGCCTACGTGCGCAGGCTGCTGGCCGACCGCGGTCTCACCTCCACGTTCGCCGAGGGCGACCTGACCGGGCCGGAGCGGGCGCACCTGGCCGAGCACGGCCGCACGCCCGGTCCCTCGGGCATCGGCAGCGCCCTGCTGCGCCGCGTGGCCCTGTTCGCCAGGGCACCCTGGCTGCGCTCGTGGTCGCAGGGCGAGCAGTGGTGGCTGGAGTGGCCGGGCGGCCTCGGCCTGCCGTGGGTCGCCGACCGGCTGTCCGACGGCGTGTTCGGCCTGCCCGGCGCGGTCGAGGTGCCCAGCTCGGCGGGCGGCCTCGGGCTGGCGGTCGGCGGCGACGCGCTGTTCCTGCGCGAGGTCGACGCCCCCGATCCGGCGAACGAGGAGGCCCTGGCGGCGTTCGAGTGGCCGGACGGCGTCACGGGCTGGTCGGCGATCACGTAGTCGCGCCGCGGGGGGCGTGTGCCTTGCGCCCCCTGCGGTTCGCGCCGCGAGTCCGTTGTGGACCGAACGGTGCGGTCGGCCCGGCCGACCGTCCCGCCGTGCCGGGGCGGCGCCGCCGGGGGCCGCTCGTGTCCGCGATCACGGCGCTTTGCGATGGTGGGGGCCACCGGCGTCGGTAGACTGCCCTCGACCAGCCGCGACCGCGTCCGGTCGGGCAAGACCGTCAGGAGGACCCCGGTGACCCAACCGGCCGAGGCCCACCCCGCGCCGCGCCGCGTGCTCGTCGCGGAGGACGAAGCGCTGATCCGCCTCGATCTCGTCGAGATGCTGCGGGAAGAGGGCTACGAGGTGGCCGGCGAGGCCGCCGACGGTGACGAGGCCATCAAGCTCGCCACCGAACTGCGCCCGGACCTGGTCATCCTCGACGTCAAGATGCCGAAGGTCGACGGCATCGAGGCGGCCTCCGCCATCGCGGGGGGCCGCATCTCCGCCGTGGTGATACTGACCGCCTTCAGCCAGCGCGAACTGGTCGAGCGCGCGCGCGACGCCGGCGCCATGGCGTACCTGGTCAAGCCGTTCGCCAAGCGCGACCTGGTGCCCGCCATCGAGCTGGCCATGAGCCGCTTCGCCGAGCTCCAGGCGCTGGAGAACGAGGTCGCGGGCCTGACCGACCGCCTGGAGACCCGCAAGGTCGTCGAGCGCGCCAAGGGCCTGCTGATGAGCAAGCAGAACCTGTCCGAGCCCGAGGCCTTCCGCTGGGTGCAGCGGACCGCGATGGACCGCCGCACGACCATGAAGGCGGTCGCG
Source organism: Umezawaea sp. (assembly GCF_057122925.1). NCBI lineage: Bacteria > Bacillati > Actinomycetota > Actinomycetes > Pseudonocardiales > Pseudonocardiaceae > Umezawaea > Umezawaea sp. Next base: position 25,369 of record NZ_DBNGPQ010000160.1, read on the forward strand.
GAAGCGGTCATCGAGAACTTCGGCTGACCCTCAGCCCTCCAGCGTGACGAGGGTGGACCGCTCCCGTTCCGCCGGGTCGACCGGCACCACCTCCAGCTCCACCCGGTGCCGTCCGGCGGGCAGCCGCCCCAGTTCCAGGCCGACGGTGTACGTGCCCCCGAGCCCAGGGCCGTCCCGCGCGGTGTTCACGGTCGCGGCGAGCTGCCCGTCGATGCGCAGCCGGAACCCGGCCACGCCCGCGACGGACCCGCTGACGGCCTCCGCGCCGAGCGGGTCCAGCGTGATGGACAGCACCACCCTGCGCTGGCCGAGCGGCTGGTCCGGCGGCAGGACCTGGTTGTTCTGGTCGCGCACGACCAGCGAGCCCGCGGGCAGCTCGTCCGCCGGTGTCGACCGGGGGCGGCCGGTGGTCGCGGGCGGCGCCTCGGTGGTCGTGGTGTCGACCTCCAGGTAGCTCGACCGGACCGTGCCCATCGCCGCCCTGCCGCCCGCCACGCGCAGCACGAACGGCGACAGCGAGTCGGGGCCGGTCTCGGCCAGCAGTTCGGGCGGCAGCTCCGCCACGACGGTGATCGCCGTCCCCTGGCGCACCACGCCCGCCACGACCGGGGCGGGGGCCGCCTGCACGGCGGGCAGCCGGGCGTCGCCGAGCTGCACCACCACCGCGGCCGGGTCGACGGGGCCTGCGAACGTCACGGTGGCCCGCAGCCGGGCGGCGGTCGCGCCGCGCAGCGGGGCGCGGGAGATCCCGACGCCGGGCGCCTGGTCGTCCAGGTCGAGCACCTGCTGGGTCGCGGGCACGGTCGGCGTCTCCACCACGCCCCTCACCGGGGTCTGCGCGCCGCTGAACCCGGCGGCGTCCAGGCGCACGGTGCTCCGCCGCCCCCTGGCGCCGCGCAGTCCCAGCAGGACGGTCGCCTCCCGCCACGCGGGCACCGCGCCGGACGAGCCGATCTGCCTGCCGTCCTGGAGCACCCGCACCCCGGACTTCGTCAGCAGCACGTCGAACCGGTGCAGCACACCGGTTCCGCGCCGGGTCGCGGCCTCCGAACCCCGGTCCGGCACGGTCGGGACGTCCGGGGCCGCCAGCACGCGGGCGCCGTCGTCGTCGAGCGCGACCCGGACCGCTCCCGGTGGCAGCGCCGGGTCGGACACCTCCTCCGAGCCCACCTGGTCCGGGCCGCCGGGCACCAGGTCCACCGTGAGCCCTCCGCGGGCGCCCGCCGCGTCGGTGACCACGCCGACCCGGCCGAGGACGTCGTCGTCCACTTCGGACAGCACCAGCGGGCGGCGGGCGCGCAGGACGGCGGAGTCCGCGCCGCAGTTCATCTCCACCAGCAGGTGCCCGCCCGCGTTGTCGGTGTTCACGCAGCCGCGGTAGCCGTCGACGTGCCACAGCGAGCCCGAGCGGCGCGCGTCGGTGGTGGCGGGGTCGTCGAAGTCGTCCAGGAGCCCGGTCAGCCCGTCGCGCCAGTCGCCGTCGTCGCCCACGCGGCCGGTGGTCTCGACGGCGGGCGACCGGCGGCCGACCGCGTCCACGGTGCGCACGGCGATCCGGTGGTCGACGCCCTCGGCCAGCCCGTCCAGCTGCACCTCGCTGCTCGCGACCCGCCGCGTCCTGGCCGGTTCGCCGTCGCGGTGCCAGCTGACCTCGTACCCGGCGGCGTGGGCGGGGTCCTGCCCACCCGGCAGCGCCGAGCCCCAGGCGACCCTGATCCAGCCGTGGCCGCCGAAGGCCTCGACCTCCGCGGGCGCGGCGGGCGGCTCGCCGGGGTTCGGCACGAGGAGGTGGGGCGCGGTGAAGTCCGCGAGCGAGACCGGCGGGGGCGCGGGCGGCCCGGTCGAGCCGCTCTGGGCGTGGCGAAGGGCCGCGACCACTGCGGCCAGGACGGCGAAGGCCACGAACGCCGTGGCTAGCCGCCTCCGCGGTGTCATGAGGCAATGTTATGCCGACATCACCCGCTCGATGGATACAAGTGGCTTAAGATCCGCACGTATTGTGACTGCACTATCACAGCAGGCACTCGATCCGAAAATCGTTCGGGTGGTCTGCTGGCGGCGTCCTGACCAGCGACGACAGCGGCAAGCGGCAGAAGCGCGCTGGTGTTACGGGGTGTATAAATTATCAAGTCAAACATAACACCGCGTTGCGTTATGGTCACGAGCACCTTGCCTGTGGTGACGGTGACCCACTTCATCGCCTAGGTTCCGGCCAACCCTCAGTGAGAGGGATTTAAGCGCGGTACGCGGTGACCTCGCTGCCGCCAAGAGCTTGGATTGAGGAGGGACATCACGTGCGTAAGCACTCAGTGAAGTCCGCAGCAATCGTCGTCGGTGTTCTGCTCGTCGCGGGCGCATGCGGCACGAACAAGACCGAGTCCGGTGCTTCCGGTGGTGCGTGCGACACGAGCAAGGGCACCCTCATCGTCGGCGTGATCGCCCCCCAGTCGGGTGGTCTTTCGGCCCTCGGCCTGGGCATCAAGAACTCGGCCCAGCTCGCCGTGGACGAGGCCAACGAGAAGTGCACGGTCAAGGGCTACAAGCTGGCCGTCGACACGCAGGACGACGAGGCGAACCCGGCCAAGGGCGCCCAGGCCGCGACCAAGCTGTCGTCGGACCCGAACGTGGTCGGCGTCGTCGGCACGCTGAACTCGTCCGTCGCCCAGACCGTGCAGCCGATCCTCTCCCAGAAGAAGATCGTCCAGGTCTCGCCCGCGAACACGAACCCGACGCTGACCCGCGGCGAGGCGTTCGCCACCGCTCCGAAGCGCGCGTTCGACACGTACTTCCGCGTGTGCGCGACCGACGAGCTCCAGGGACCGTTCGCGGCCAACTACCTGGTCGGCAAGGCGGGCAAGAAGAAGATCGCGATCATCACCGACGGCAAGACCTACGGTGAGGGCCTCGCGGCCGAGTTCGCCAAGCAGGCCACCGCCAAGGGCGCGCAGATCGTCGCCCAGGAGAAGGTCGGCGAGAAGGACACGGACTTCGCGGGCGTCATCGCGAAGATCGCGGGCTCCACGCCGGACGCCCTGTACTACGGCGGCGAGTACCCGCAGGCCGCCCCGCTGAGCAAGCAGATGAAGAGCTCCGGCCTCAACATCCCGCTCATGGGTGGCGACGGCATCTACGACGACAAGTACATCAGCCTCGGCGGCGGCGACGGTGACCTCGCCACCTCGGTCGGCGCCCCGACCGACAAGCTGGACAGCGCGAAGGCGTTCGTCGACGCGTACGCCAAGAAGGGCTACAAGGACGCCTACGGCGCCTACGGTGCCTTCTCCTACGACGCCGCCAACTCCATCATCGGTGGCCTCGCCACCGCCCTCAACGGTGGTGACTGGGCCGAGAGCAAGCGCGAGGACCTGCTGAAGGCCGTCGGCGCCTACAGCGGCAGCGGCGCGACCGGCAGCATCAAGTTCGACGAGTTCGGCGACAGCACCAACAAGGTGCTGACGGTCTACCAGGTCACCGGTGGCAAGTGGAACTCCGCCGAGACCGGCGAGTTCACCGGCTGAGTGCACGACTACTGATCGTTTGACGTCAGATGCGGTGGGGGCGGACAGTTCTGTCCGCCCCCGCTGTCTACGGAGGTAGAGGTAGTCGTGTCAACCCTGCTTCAACAGCTGGCCAACGGGGTGGTGCAGGGCGCGTTGATCGCCCTGATCGCGCTCGGGTACACCATGGTGTACGGCATCATCCAGCTGATCAACTTCGCGCACGGTGAAGTCTTCATGGTCGGCGCCTACGGCGGCCTGGCGACGTACACCTGGCTCGTGCCGGAAGCCGTCAAGGACGTCTGGTACGTGTCGCTCCCGCTCGTGCTCCTCGGAGGCGTCGCGATCAGCGTCGTGGTCGCCCTCCTGATGGAGCGCTTCGCCTACCGGCCCCTGCGCAACGCCCCCAGGCTCGCACCGCTGATCACCGCGCTGGGTGTCTCGGTGTTCCTCCAGGAGTTCGTGCGCAACTTCTACCCGAACGCCACCGCGGCCCTGCCCTTCCCCGGTGCGTTCGTCCAGGGCCAGCTCTCGCTCGGTCCCATCAAGATCAGCTGGACCGGTGTCCTGCTGATCTTCGTGTCGATCATCCTGTCGCTGCTGCTCCAGACCTACATCAACCGGTCCCGCATGGGCCGCGCGATGCGGGCGACGGCGCAGGACCCCGACACCGCGAAGCTCATGGGTGTCAACCCCGACCGCGTGATCGTGCTGACGTTCGTCCTCGGCGCGGCGCTCGCGGGTGTGGCGGGCGTGCTCTTCGGCACCTACTACACCAACATCAACACCGACATGGGTTTCCAGACGGGCATCTTCGCCTTCACCGCGGCGGTGCTGGGCGGCGTCGGCAGCATCCGGGGCGCCGTGGTCGGTGCGTTCATCATCGGTCTCGTCAAGACCCTCGCGGGTCAGTACATGCCCGGTGGGACCTCGTACGACTACGTCTGGATCTTCGTCGTGCTCATCCTGGTGCTGGTGTTCCGGCCTCAGGGCCTGTTCGGTGAGCCGGAAAGGGTGCGCGCGTGAGCAAGATCGCCAATACAGTGAAGCCCTTCGCGCGTCCGTTGGCCGTCGTCGGTGGCGTGCTGCTGATCGTGGCCGCGCTCCTGCCGTGGGTGACGTTCTCGCTCAACTCGGGCAACTACCCGGACCGGGCCACCCTCCAGTACTTCGACGCCCCGTTCGGGGTCACCGGGTTCCGGTGGCACATCCTGCTGCTCGGCGTGCTGGTGCTGATCGCGACCTTCGCGCCGATCCCCAACAAGGGTCGGGTCATCAGGTCCCTCGGCTGGGGTGGCCTCGCCGTCGCGTTGATCAACTCGGTCTTCATCGTCGCCGAGGGCGGTGGCCTCGGCGCCATCACCGCCGCTGACGGCAGCTCCGCCTTCGGCGGGGTCGTCGGCGTCGTGGCGGGCATCGCGGTGATCCTCGCGGGCACGGGCCTCGGCATCGAGCCGCCCACCAAGTGGAAGCTCACGCTGTCCACGCCGCTGGCCTACCTCGTGCTGCTGGTGACGTTCGCCGCCGTGCTCGTCGCCGTCTCCGCGACGCTGACCGCCGGTGGCCAGGGCGGTCCGGCCAACCCGTACGCGGGTGGCCTGTTCCTGTCGTTCCTCGGCTTCGCGGCGGGCCTGCTGACCGCCCTCAACGGGGTCGGCCTGGTCGGCTGGATCTCCGAGCTGTCGGAGAAGCACCGCATCTTCAGCGTGGTCGTCCTGTTGGCGTGCGCGCTGCTGCTCCCGTTCACCGGGGCCGGGTCCGAGTACTGGATGACGGTCGCCGCGAACATCGGCATCTACGCCGCCACCGCGATCGGCCTCAACATCGTGGTCGGCCTCGCCGGTCTGCTCGACCTCGGGTACGTGGCGTTCATGGGCATCGGCGCGGTCGTCGCGGCGAACCTGTCCGGCGCCGCCGCGTCCAAGATCGGTCTCGACCTCCCGTTCCCGGTCGCCGCCGTCATCGCCGCGATCATCGCGGGCATCTTCGGCGCCATCGTCGGTTCGCCGACGCTGCGCGTGCGCGGCGACTACCTCGCGATCGTGACGCTCGCGTTCGGTGAGATCTTCACCAGGTCCGCGCAGAACAACATCGGCGGGCTCACCAACGGCGCCAACGCCATCCCCGGCGTGCCGCCGCTGGACCTGTTCGGCAAGGAGTTCAACCAGTCCCTGTCGATCGGCTCGGTGCAGCTGCCCGCGGGCGTCCTGTACTACGTCCTGATCGTGCTGCTCGTCGCGGGCGTGATGGCGATCTTCGCGAACCTCAAGTTCAGCCGCATCGGCCGTGCGTGGATCGCGATCCGCGAGGACGAGGACGCCGCCCGCGCGATGGGCATCAAGACCGGCAAGGCGAAGATCCTCGCCTTCCTGGTCGGTGCCACGCTCGCGGGTCTGGCGGGCGCGGTGTTCGCGCACAAGAACGGCACCGTCTCCTACGAGAGCTTCAAGTTCCTGGAGTCGGTCACGCTGCTCGCCGCGGTCATCCTGGGCGGCATGGGGTCCATCCCCGGCGCCGTCCTCGGCGCGTCGCTGCTGTTCGTGCTGCCCGAGAAGCTGCGCGAGTTCAGCGACTACCGGCTGATGATCTTCGGTCTCGCCCTGGTGCTGATCATGCGGTTCCGGCCGCAGGGGCTGGTGCCCGACCGGCACCGCAGGGCCGAGCTCGCCGATGAGGACGTCGGCGGAGTTCCGGTCGACGAGGTGCACGAGCACGACACGAAGGGGGCCAAGGCGTGAGCACGCCAGTCCTGGAAGCGCGCGACGTCTCGATGGTCTTCGGTGGCCTCAAGGCGCTGCAGAACGTGTCGCTGAAGCTCGACGAGGGCAAGGTCGTCGGTCTCATCGGCCCCAACGGGGCGGGCAAGACGACGTTCTTCAACTGCCTCACCGGTCTCTACACGCCGACCACGGGCAGCGTGCTGCTCAAGGGCGACGTGCTGCCCGGCGACCCCGCGAAGGTCACCACCGCGGGCGTGGCCCGCACGTTCCAGAACATCCGGCTGTTCCCCAGCATGACCGTGCTGGAGAACGTCATGGTGGGACGGCACGTGCGGATGAAGCAGGGCCCGCTGGCCTCGCTGTTCCACGGTCCCTCGTACCAGAGGGGCGAGAAGGCGGCGCGCGAGCGCTCGACCGAGCTGCTGGAGTTCGTCAACCTCCCCGGCATCGAGGACGAGCTGGCGCGCAACCTGCCCTACGGCGACCAGCGCCGCCTGGAGATCGCCAGGGCACTGGCGACCGACCCGGCCGTGCTGCTGCTGGACGAGCCGACCGCGGGCATGAACCCGCAGGAGACCGAGGCGACGCGGCAGCTGATCCTGGCCATCCGCGACACCGGCGTCTCCGTGGTCGTGATCGAGCACGACATCAAGTTCATCTTCAGCCTGTGCGACTCGGTCTCCGTGCTCGTGCAGGGTGAGCTGCTCGTCGAGGGCAGCCCCGAGGTAGTGCGCCGTGACCCGAGGGTCATCGAGGCCTACCTCGGCAAGCCGCCGGACGAGGTCGAGGCCGAGGTCCAGGCGATGGTCGAGGAGACGCAGCACAACAGGGCTGCCGACCCGCACACCGCCGCCGACACCACGAAGCCGGAAGGGGAGCAGGCATGAGCGCGCTCCTTGAGGTCCGCAACCTCAGCGTCGCCTACGGCGCGATCGAAGCCGTCCGCAACGTCTCGTTCACCGTCGAGGCAGGCCACATCGTCAGCCTCATCGGCAGCAACGGCGCGGGCAAGACGACCACGCTGCGGACCATCTCCGGTCTGCTGCGGCCGACGGGCGGCGAGATCCTGTTCCAGGGCCAGGCCATCCACGACCAGCCCGCCCACACCATCCTCGGCAGCGGCCTCGCCCACTGCCCGGAGGGCAGGCGGCTGTTCCCCCGGATGACCGTGGAGGAGAACCTCCAGCTCGGCGCCTACGTCCGCAAGGACGACGGCGTCGAGGCGGACATGCAGCGCGTGTACGAGTTGTTCCCCGTGCTCGGTGAGCGCAGGCACAACAAGGCGGGCCTGTTCTCCGGCGGCGAGCAGCAGATGCTCGCCATCGGCCGCGCGATGATGTCGAAGCCCCGCCTCCTCATGCTCGACGAGCCCTCGATGGGCCTCTCGCCGATCATGACGCAGCTGATCTTCGACACCATCAAGGAGTTGCAGACCCTGGGCACCACCATCCTCCTGGTGGAGCAGAACGCCCTGGCGGCGCTCGCCCTGTCCGACCACGCGTACGTGATCGACCTGGGCAAGACCACCCTCGAAGGCCCCGGCCACGAGCTGCTGGCCGACGAGCGGGTCCGCGCGGCCTACCTCGGCGAGGACTAGGACCGACCGCACCACCTCGGCGCCCCGTCTCCCCTGCGCGGGAGGCGGGGCGCCGTCGTGCGCGCGGTGGGTCGGCTCCGGTCGCCGGACCGTTCGGCGGGTGTGGCAGCGTGCACGCCGTGAACCCGCTCATGTCGGCGAACCTGGTGCGCAGCGCGGAGCTGCTCGCGGACACGTGGTGGTCGAGCGCCGTGGAGGCCGTCGCGCAGGGCGCGGTGTACGCGCTGCTGGCCGTCGCCTGCACCCGCCGCGCCCGCGCCGTGGACCCGGCCCAGCTCGGCGCGTTCGGCCTCGGGCTGTTCGCCGCCTACCTGACCTACCGGGCGCTGGGCTTCCGCCCCGGCCCCACCCCGGACGTCGCGCTCGCGCCGCTGCTGGGCTTCCTGGCGCTCGGCCTGCTGGCGGCGGTCGCCGCGGCCACCGCGCTGTCGTTCGTCGCGGGCCGGTCGGTCCTGGCGGGACTGGCGGCCTTCGCCGCGGTGGAGCTGGGCGCGTGGCTGCTGCTCGGCGACGCCGCCGCGCCCCCGGTCCGCCTCTTCCGGCCGCACGAGCCGCTGCCCGGTGTGGACGACGTCCAGCTGACCGTCGTCGCGCTCGCGGCACTGGCCCTCGCCGTCGCGCTGCGCGACGGCGTCCGCCCGTTCGTGGCGGGCGGCCTGCTCACGGGCACGGCCGCGTTCCTCCACCTGCTGAAGGTGCCCGGCTCGGCCTGGTACCTGACCGCCGTGCTCGTGGGCGTCTACGCCGTGACGGCCGCGCTGCTCGCCCGCACCGCGCGGGGCGTGGTCGTCGCCGCGCTCGCGCTGGGCTGCGTGCAGGTCGTGGCCGAGGCGGTGGTGGGTCCGCGCTGGTGGCTCCCGTTCTCCCTCGGCCTCCTGCTGGTCGCGCTCGTGGTCCGGTGGCTGCGGAACCGGTTCCGGGCGCGGAGGACGGTGCCCTCCGCGCCCAGGGGCTAGGCCTTCGGCTCGCCGGGGGGCCGCTCGCGCAGGATGCACGTCAACCGGGCGGTGCAGACCGCCCTGCCGTCCTCGTCGCTGACCGCGATCTGGAACGTCGCCGTGCTCCGCCCGACGTGCAGCGGCGTGCAGACGCCCGTCACGAGCCCCTCGCGCGCGGCGCGGTGGTGCGTGCAGGACAGCTCCAGGCCGAGCGCCACGCGGTCCGGCGCCGCGTGCATCGCCGCGGCCACCGAGCCGAGCGTCTCCGCGAGCGACGCCGTCGCGCCCCCGTGCAGCAGCCCGTAGGGCTGGCGGTTGCCCGCGACGGGCATGGTGCCGACGAGCCGGTCCGCATCCCATCGGGTGATTTCGATGCCCAGTTTCGTCGTGAGCTGCTCGGCGGCCAGGTCCAGGTTGAGGCCGGGGAGCTGGTCGGGCGTGGGTGGGACGGCGGCGGTCACCGGCTACCTCCGGTCGGTGCGGAACTGTCGGTGCTCCACCCTAGACTCGGGCCGTGAGCACTTCCGACGCACCGCGCCTGCTGCTGATCGACGGCCACTCGATGGCGTACCGGGCCTTCTTCGCGCTGCCCAAGGAGAACTTCTCCACGAACACCGGGCAGACGACGAACGCCGTGTACGGGTTCACCTCGATGCTCATCAACCTGCTGCGCGACGAGGCCCCCACGCACGTCGCGGTGATGTTCGACGTCTCGCGCAAGACGTTCCGCTCGGAGGCGTTCGCCGACTACAAGGCGAACCGCAGCTCGTCGCCGGACGAGTTCAAGGGGCAGGTCAGCCTGATCCAGGACGTGCTCGCGACGCTGTCGATCCCGACGATGGCGAAGGACAACTTCGAGGCCGACGACCTGATCGCCACGATCACGACGCAGGCCGTCGCCGAGGGCTTCAAGGTCGCGATCTGCACCGGCGACCGCGACGCCCTCCAGCTCGTCAGCGACTCGGTGACCGTGCTGTACCCGGTCAAGGGCGTGTCCGAGATGGCCCGGTTCACGCCCGAGCTGGTCGTGGAGAAGTACGGCGTGACGCCGGAGCAGTACCCGGACTTCGCGGCGCTGCGCGGCGACCCGTCGGACAACCTGCCGAAGATCCCCGGCGTCGGCGAGAAGACGATCACCAAGTGGATCCAGCAGTTCGGGTCCCTCAACGGGCTCATCGACCGGGTCGACGAGGTCAAGGGCAAGGCGGGCGAGGCGCTGCGGGACAACATCACCAACGTGATGCTGAACCGCCACCTGACGGAGCTGGTGCGCGACGTCGAGCTGCCGCTCGGGCCGCACGACCTGGAGAAGAAGCAGTGGGACCGCGAGGCGGTGCACCGCCTGTTCGACGAGCTGGAGTTCCGCGTGCTGCGCGACCGGCTGTTCGCGACCCTGCCGTCCGAGGAGCCCGAGGTCGAGGACGGGTTCGAGGTCAACGGTGGCGCCGTCCCGACCGGGCTGCTCGGCGGCTGGCTGGACGAGTACGCGCGCGGCGCGCGGGTCGGCATCGCGTTCCGCGAGAGCGCGGGCGACCTGGAGGGCATCGCGTTCGCGACGGCCACCGGTGACGGCGGGTACGTCGAGGTCGCCGGGCTGGACGAGGCCGACGAGAGGGCGCTGGCCGCGTGGCTGGCCGACCCGTCGGTCCTGAAGGCCGGGCACGACCTGAAGCTGCCCCTGCGCGCCCTGCGGGCTCGGGGGTGGACGCTGCGCGGGTTGACCAGCGACACCGGGCTGGCCGCCTACCTGGTGCGGCCGGGGCAGCGGTCGTTCGCGCTGGACGACCTGGCGATCCGGTACCTGCACCGCGAACTCCGGGCGGAGGAGTCGTCGGACGGGCAGCTCTCGCTGCTGGCCGACGAGGAGGAGGAGCTCCAGAAGACCGCCACCGGCGCGATCATCCGGGCCCGCGCCGTCGCCGAGCTGGCGGACGCGTTGGACGAGCAGCTGGTGGACATCCACGGGACCCGGTTGCTGGCCGAGCTGGAGCTGCCGTTGATGGCGGTGCTGGACGAGGTCGAGGCGGTGGGGATCGCGGTCGACTCCGCGCACCTGGCGGAGCTGGAGGCGCACTTCGCGGCCGGGGTGAAGCAGGCCGCGCAGGACGCCTACGCGGTGATCGGCAAGGAGATCAACCTCGGCTCGCCCAAGCAGCTCCAGGTGGTGCTGTTCGACGAGCTGAACATGCCGAAGACGAAGAAGACCAAGACCGGGTTCACCACCGACGCCGAGGCCCTCCAGGACCTGCTGGAGAAGACCGAGCACCCGTTCCTCCAGCACCTGCTGGCGCACCGGGACGTCACGCGGTTGAAGTCCACCGTGGACGGACTGCTGAAGTCGGTGGCCGACGACGGTCGCATCCACACGACGTTCCACCAGACGATCGCGGCCACCGGACGGTTGTCGTCCACCGATCCGAACCTCCAGAACATCCCGATCCGGACCGACGAGGGGCGGCGGATCCGGGAGGCGTTCGTGGTCGGCGACGGGTACTCGGAGCTGATGACCGCCGACTACTCGCAGATCGAGATGCGGTTGATGGCGCACCTGTCGAAGGACGCCGGGTTGATCGAGGCGTTCAACTCGGGGGAGGACCTGCACACCTACGTCGCCTCGAAGGCGTTCTCGGTGCCCACCGCCGAGGTCTCCGGGGAGATGCGGCGGCGGGTCAAGGCGATGTCGTACGGGTTGGCGTACGGGTTGTCCGTGTACGGGTTGGCGCAGCAGCTGAGGATCCCGGCCGAAGAGGCCCGCGAGCAGATGGACGCGTACTTCTCCCGGTTCGGGGGGATTCGGGACTACCTCCAGGAACTGGTGGTGCAGGCGTCCAAGGACGGGTACACGGAGACGATCCTCGGGCGGCGGCGGTACCTGCCCGACCTGAACAGCGACAACCGGCAGCGCCGGGAGATGGCTGAGCGGATGGCGTTGAACGCGCCCATCCAGGGGTCGGCCGCGGACATCATCAAGGTGGCGATGCTGGGGGTGCACCGGGCGTTGGAGTCGGCCGGGTTGCGTTCGCGGATGTTGTTGCAGGTGCACGACGAGCTGGTGCTGGAGGTGGCCGAGGGGGAGAGGGCCGCTGTGGAGGCGTTGGTTCGGGAGGAGATGGGGAACGCCTATTCGTTGTCGGTGCCGTTGGAGGTGTCGGTGGGGTATGGGCGGTCGTGGGACGCGGCTGCTCATTAGGGCTGGGCAGTCGGGTGCTCTTCAGCGCCTGTTTCCGAGCTGCCGCGGCTGAGTCGGTCGACGGCTGGTGGTGCGGATCATCGGCCACCGCACCAAGAGTCCTGCGCGCCCAGCCGAGCAGGGCACCGGTACAGCCGCCATCGGCCCACACCACCCCGACACGTCCGCCCGCGACCGAACGCAGGCGCCGCAGGCAAGGGGCGGCGCCCCGGCCCTGCGTGGACGCTGGCGCGACCAGCGATCCCGGGGTGTCCACGACGATGTGGCGCTTGCGGCCCTGGACCTTCTCGCCCGCGTCGTAGCCGCGGGTCGCACTGCGGACGGTCTCCGCGGCCCGCACCGACTGCGAGTCGACGATCTCCGCCGACGGTGCCGCGGCACCGTCGGCGGCCAGGCGGACCCGGTCCCGCCGCGCGTCGGGCACCCGCTGGGACGCGCCCGCCCTCCACAGTGCGAACCCGCTCGTCGACCAGGTAGAGGATCGCGTCCACGACCACCCGGCGGCGGTGCTGTTCGTGGCGGTCGGAAACGGGCGCTCAGGGTTGGGGAGTGGGCTGGCCACTGGGATGTGGTGGGTGGGGCTCGCCCCGATTGTTGGTCGTTTCGATGCCCGGTGCGCACCGCGCTGGGGATCGGGGGCGGGTGGGGAGCGGGCTCGCCCTGCGGGCTTGCGCGTCTTGCGGCTGGTCTGCGCGGCGGGAAGGCCTGGTGCTCGGGTGTGGTGGCGGAGTTGCGACTTGTCGTGGTTGTGCCAGGGGCGAACTAGTGACTCGTTGAGCCGGTCTCAGCAGGCTGTGGCCATGTACCGGAACTCTTGGAAGCCGGCTGCGCTCGCGTTGGCTGTGGGTGTTGTGCTCGGGACTGGTGTGCCCGCTTCGGCTGGGCCGGTCGAGGGTGAGTCCGCTGGTCGGTCTTCGTGGGTGTCGATGGGGCCGAACGCCGGTGGTGGGGATCTCGCGTTCACGCGGGCGATGCCGTCGCGGTTGTACGTGCTGACGGCCACTGGTCGGAACGTCTACCGGACCGACGATCGTGGGAAGACCTGGCGGGCGCCCGTGGGGCTGGACCTGCCCGCTGCTGCTGGGCGGCAGATCGCGGCTGATCCGCGGGATCCGAACCTGGTTTACGTCGTCGCTGCACCGCAAGGGGGTGAGCGGGGGTTCGTTGTGCGCAGTCGGGATGGTGGGCGGTCGTTCTCGTCGGTGTTCGAGACGCCTGCCGGCTTCACGAGTGTTGTGGTGTCGCGGGACGGGCGGTCGGTGTTCGTCGGTGGTGACGACGGTGTGCACCTGAGCACCGACCGCGGGTCGCACTGGGAGTTGTTGGCCGGGTCGCCGCAGGGGGTGCGGCAGCTCGGGCTGGACGACCGGGACCTCTACATCGGTACGGGTGCTGGGGTGCACCTGGTCGAGAACGCCACGTCGCGGCCCCAGAGGGCGAAGAAGTTGGCCGTCGACCTCGCCGTGGACTCGCTGTCCGTGGGGGAACGGGTCGTGGTGGCCGCCGGGATCTTCAGCGGGGCGGTGCTGTCGACCGACCGCGGGAAGACCTGGCGGACGGTGAGCGGGCCGTGGAACGCGGACGACGCCGTGCCCTACATCGGTGTCGGCCCGGCCGGGGACGTCCAGGTGCAGACGATCGAGGGCTCGCCGGACGGCAGCGGTGCCAAGAACCTGTGGGTCAGCCGGGACCTCGGCCGCACGTGGAGGGCGAAGCCCGCGTTCGAGAAGGTCGACGTCTACAACGAGGTCGGGAGCTTCCCGGACCGGCCGGACGTGCAGGTCGTCGCCGCGTCCGCGGGCATCTTCACGACCCGCGACTCCGTCGACTTCCAGCGCATCGGCGTGCCGGACACCTCGGTGAACGCGCTGGCCGTCGCCGGGTCCGCGCTGCTCGCAGGCACGCCGACCGGCAGCTACCGCTCCACCGCGCCGCTCGGCCGCGACCTCGGGGCGGGCTACCAGGACTGGGGGTGGACCGGCAAGGTCCCGCACACGGTCGGCAACACCGTCAGCGCGCTGGAGACGTTGCCCGGCAAGGGGAACGAGGTGCTGCGGGCGCGCAACGCCTACTGCCCCGGCGAGTGCTTCTTCATCGAGGAGTCGGGTGACGGAGGACGGACGTGGACCGGGCTGGCGTCGTTCCCCGGCAACTCGCACTCGGTGGTGGCCGACCCGAAGGACCCGAGCCGCGTCTACACCGGCGCCTACCTCGCTCCCGCGCTGTACGCGAGCACGGACGGCGCCACCAGCTTCACCCCTCTGCACGACACCGAGCTGTCCGGGGTGAACGGTCTCGCGATCGACCCGACCCGCTCCGGCGGGGTGTGGATCGCGGACGTGAGCGGGCTGTACCTGAGCACCGGCGCGGACCTGCCGCTCGCGAAGGCGTTCGACGGGCGGGTCGAGGCCGTCGCGGTCGACCCGAGGAACCCCGCGCACGTGGTCGCCGTCGGCGACGGTCTGCTGAAGGTCAGCCACGACGCGGGCAAGTCGTTCGCGGACGGTGCCGGTCCGTCGCTGTTCTCCACGTCGGTGGTGTTCTCCCGCGACGGCGCGCTGTTCGCCGGGTCGCGCGACTTCGACGTGCCCGGGCTGGGCGTGCTGCGCAGCACCGACGGCGGCACGAGCTGGAGGGCCCTGCCGAACCAGCCCGCCGACCACGAGGTGCGGTCGGTGCTCGTCTCGCCGGACGGCGCGTGGTTGTTCGCGGGCACGATGGCCAGCGGGGTGCACCGGCTCGCGCTGCGCTGACCCGACCCGCGCGGGCTCACCAGCCCGAGTCGCCGAGCCAGCCGAGTTCGTTGACCCGCCACGCCAGGTGCATCCGGCTCTGCGCGTTGGCCCGCCGCATCAGGTCCTGGAGCCTGCGCTGGAGGGTGCGGCCGCTGACGCCGAGCTGCGTGGCGATCGACTTGTCGCTGACCCCGGCGAGCAGCAGTGACAGCAGCTGCCGCTCGTCCGGGGTCAGCGGCACGTCGGCGCCGCCGTCGATGCGCAGCGGGATCGCGCGTTCCCAGTAGCTCTCGAACAGGGCGACCAGCGCGCTGAGCAGGCTGCTCTCCATGACCAGCGCGGCGGTCGGCTCGCCGGTGGCGTCGTCGGTGACCAGCGGGCACAGGGCGATCTTGCGGTCCGCGACGGCCAGCCGCACGGGCAGCGCGGGCAGCGAGCGCCCGATCAGTCCCGCGCGGACCGAGGCCATCACCTCGGCCAGCTCACCCGGCTCCTCCAGCAGCGCCGTCTCGAACACGGCCTGGTAGCGCACGCCCCGTGCCAGCGCCTTCGCCTCCTCGTCGTTCTCCGGCGAGGACATCGCGATCGGCGCCTTGCGGCAGAACCACAGCATCTCCTCGCGGGCCCCGCGCTGGAGGCTCAGCAGGTGGTGCCGGATCGCCTCCGCGCCGGTCACGACGTCCACCAGCCGGGCCGAGTCGCGGCGGCGCGCGTCACCCCGGTACTCGTCCGCGAGCTGCGACACCGCCGCCCGCGCCTGCTCCAGCTCGGCCTGCCCCTTCACCAGCATCGGGCCGAGCAGCACGTCCGGCGGCGCCGCCGCGTAGTGCTCGCCGGTGCGGGTGACGAGCCCCTTGGTCAGCAGGGTCTTCAGCGTCGCCGTCACCTCGCCGCGGTCGGCGCCGAGGCTCTCGGCGATGGCGTCCGCGTCGCTGCGGTAGCCGCTGACGACGGCCCGGTAGATCCGTTCCTCGGCGGGACCCAGCCCGAGTGCTCCCAGCACGACCACTCCCCACGGTGAGGCCACCACGTTCGCGGTGGTGACGATACTTTCGCGGCCGATCGACGTGGTCACCCCGGTGTGGCGGTCGGCGCGCCCGCCCGCAGCGCCCGCAGGCCGACCGGGACGGCCTCGCCGAGCAGGCCGACGCCGATGGACAGGGTGATCGGCCGAGCGTCGGTGTAGTGGCTCGCGGCGAAGCCGACGGCCAGGTTGACCGCGGCGGACAGCCCCCAGTACGCGAACGTCCGCGCGGTGCAGCGCTGCCACGGCACGCCGTCGCGGGTGGCCAGCCGGACGGACGACCCGCGCAGCACGCCCATCGCGAGCCCGACCAGCGAGCCGACGACCAGCCACAGGACGTCGACCGCGCCCAGGTCCACCTCCAGCAGGCCGTGCACGCCGACCCCGAGCAGCACCAGCGGCGGCACGGCCAGGTCGCGGAGGTCGACCGGCTCGCCGACGGCCCGCTTCACGATCACCGCCACCACCCCGACGACGATCAGCACCCAGGTGGTCATGGTTCCCCCTCGTTTGTAACATGGTCGTGCTACTTAAATTAGCATGGGTGTGCTAAAAAGGGGAGTGCCCAGGATCGTCGACGCCGAAGCCCGCCGCCGCGCCGTCGTGGACGCGTTGTTCCGCGTGGTCCGCAGGGAGGGCGTCGAGCAGGCGTCGCTGCGCAACGTCGCGGACGAGGCGGGACTGGCGATCGGCTCGGTCCGGCACTACTTCGACAGCCACGACGAGCTGCTGGTGTTCGCGCTCCAGGAGCTGGAGGAGCGCGTCGGGGTCCGGCTGCGGACCGGGGCGGAGCGGATCTTCGCGGCGGGCACGTCCGACGAGCGCGGGCCGCTGGTCGAGGCGCTGCTGGGTGAGCTGCTGCCGCTCGACGCCGACCGCCGGGACGAGTCCGTCATCTGGCTCG
This sequence comes from Umezawaea sp., assembly GCF_057122925.1. Classification (NCBI taxonomy): domain Bacteria; kingdom Bacillati; phylum Actinomycetota; class Actinomycetes; order Pseudonocardiales; family Pseudonocardiaceae; genus Umezawaea; species Umezawaea sp. The sequence continues at coordinate 41,974 of NZ_DBNGPQ010000160.1, forward strand.
CGTTCATCACCGCCGCCCGCACCCGCCCCTCGCTGCGGCCGTCGGCGCTGCGCCTGCACCGGGGCGTGCGGACGGTGGTCGGCAGGGTCCTCGCCGGGGCGGTCGCCCACGGCGCGCTGCCCGAGGGGCTGGACCCGGCCGTCGAGACCGAGCGCCTCGCGGCCCTGCTCGACGGGCTCGCCGTCAACGCCGTGCTGCACCCGGACCTCACGACACCCGAGGTCATGACCACCGTGCTGCGCCGCCACCTGGCCGAACTGGCAGGCTGACGGCGTGGAGATCGAGGTCGTCGAGGGTGACATCACCGAGCAGGCCGTGGACGTGGTGGTCAACGCGGCCAACTCGTCGCTGCTCGGCGGCGGCGGTGTCGACGGCGCGATCCACCGCCGGGGCGGCCCGGAGGTGCTGGCCGCGTGCCGGGCGCTGCGCGCCGCGCACCTCGGCGGCGGGCTGGGCGTGGGGCAGGCGGTCGCCACCACCGCGGGACGGCTGCCCGCGAAGTGGGTGGTCCACACGGTCGGCCCGGTGCACTCGGCCACCGAGGACCGCTCGGAGCTGCTGGCGGCGTGCCACCGCAACTCGCTGCTGGTCGCGGCCGAGCTGGGTGCGGAGACCGTGGCGTTCCCCGCGATCTCCACCGGCGTCTACCGGTGGCCGCTGGAGTCGGCCGCCGAGATCGCGCTGGCCGCGGTCCGCGAGCCGGTGGGACCGGTGCGCCTGGTGCGCTTCGTGCTGTTCGGCGCGGCCGCCCACCGCGCGTTCGCCGACCGGCTGTGAGCCTCAGGCCCGGTTCGGGGTGGTGACCCGCACGTCCCGCGCGGTCAGCTCCTCGCCGCAGCCGGTGCACTCCACCTTCGCGTGCACGCCGCCGCCGCAGTCCCGGTGGTGCAGCTCGAACGACGGGCCGTCCACGGGTGGCATCCACTCCGAACCCCAGTCGCGCAGGGCCATCATCACGGGGTAGAGCGCGCGGCCCTTGTCGGTGAGCCGGTACTCGTAGCGGGTGCGGGCGTCCTTGTAGGCGACGCGGCGCAGGACGCCCTCGTCGACCAGCTCCGCGAGCCGCTCGGTGAGCACGCTGCGGGAGATGTCCATCGCGGTCTGGAAGTCCTCGAAGCGGCGGGTGCCGAGGAAGACCTGGCGCAGCAGCAACAGGGTCCACCTCTCGCCGAGCAAGGCGGCGGGGCGCGCGATCGTGCACTGCGGGTCGGCGAGCTTCGCGTGTGCCATCTCTCCAGAATACGCTTGCGTTCGAAAAACAGACCCAGCTATGGTGGAGTTCTGAATCCGAACCCAACTAGGTGGTCGCACCATGACCGGTCCCAGCGTGCGCGCGCTCGACCGCTGGAGCGCGCCGGCAGCCGTCGACGCCGTCTTCGCCGGGCTCTCCGACCACAGCCGCTACCTGCGGTTCCACGCACCCGTGCCGCGGCTCACCAGGTCGTTCCGCGACAAGCTGATCGACCTGGACGGCGACCGCCACGCGGCCGTCGTCGCCGAGGTCCTCGGGCAGCCCATCGGCATCTCCCGGTTGGTCAGGACCGGCCGGGGCACGGCCGAGGTCTCGGTCGCCGTCGTCGACCGCTGGCACCGCCGCGGTGTGGGCCGGATGCTGCTCACCGAGATCACCGCGCTCGCGGGCGGGCTCGGCTACCTCGAACTGCACGGCGACGTGCTGCCGGAGAACACCCCGGTGGTGCGGCTCGTTCGCGGCGCGATGCCCGGTGCCCGCACGGTCCACGCGGACGGCGTCGTCCACTTCTCGTTCCCCGTCGGCTGGGCGTTCGGCCTGCCGACCCACGAGGACCTGCTGGCCGCGATCAGCCGTCCGTAGGGCTCGTCCAGCACCCGGTTCCTGTCGGTGCCCGCCGGTAGCCTGGGCGCGTGCCGATCCTGGGACCCTCCGATCCGCTGCCGCACGCTCCGAGACGGGTGCTCGTGGCGGGCACGGCGGGCGCGGGCAAGTCGACCATGGCCGATCGGATAGGCCGCGTGCTCGACCTGCCGTACGTGGAGCTCGACGCGCTGTTCCACGGCCCGCGGTGGACACCGAGGCCGGAGTTCGCGGCCGAGGTGCGCCGGTTCGCGCGCGGACCGGCGTGGGTGACGGAGTACCAGTACCGGGAGGTGCGACCCCTCCTGCTGGGCGAGGCGGACACCGTCGTCTGGCTCGACCACCCCCGGCACGTGGTGATGAGGAGGCTGGTCCTGCGCACGGTGCGCAGGAGGCTGCGGGGCCAGCACCTGTGGAACGGCAACTACGAGCCACCGCTGCGCACGGTGTTCACCGACCGCAGGCACCTCTGGAGGTGGGCGTGGAAGTCGCACGCGAGCCTGCGGCGGAAGTTGGCCGTGATGCGCGATGGTGAGGACGGGGCACGGCTGGCGATCGTGCGGCTGTGCGGCCAGAGGGAAGTGGACCGGTGGCGCGCGGGCCCGCTGCGCCACGCGGCAGGACTCAACGAGGAGTCATCGCTATGAGTGACCGGATCGCGTTGGTGCTGGGTGGGACGGGGATGTTGGCCGGGTGCGCGTCAGCGCTGCTGGCCGACGGCTGGAAGGTGGTGCTGCCCAGCCGCAGACCTCGGTTCGGCCTGGCGGCGCGGGCCGCGGTGGTGGCGGCGGGCCACCGGCCGACGGCCGCGGAGCCGAGAGCCCGTGAGATCGCCGCCGACTGGGCGCGGCCCGCCGAGCTGGCCGAACGCGTGCGCACCACCCTCGACCACCCCGCCGACCTGCTGGTCGCCTGGGTGCACTCGACCTACCGCGAGTCGGTGCTGAAGGCCGTCGCGCCGCTGCTGGCCCCGCACGCCCCGGTGGTGGAGGTGCACGACTCGGGGGCGGCGCACCGCGTCCACGGCCTGCCGGAGCCGATCCTCGACGGCCACCCCACCCAGCAGGTGGTGCTGGGGCACGTCAAGCACGGATCGGGCAGGCGCTGGCTCTCGCACCGGGAGACCTCGGACGGCGTGCTCGCCGCCGTGCACCGGGCGCTGGAGGGCAAGCCGCCGTCCACCCACCACGTGGGCGACGTGGACGTGTGGTGACGCCCGCCTGAGCCCGGTCAGCCACGGGGGCCGAGGCCGCGCACCAGCAGCAGCACGGATTCGCGGACCTCGGCCAACGACCGCTCGGGCTGGAACACCTGCCAGTCGAGGGCGATCACGAGCAGCGTGCCGAACAGCGCCGCCGACGCCGTGCCCACCTGGACCCCCTCGGGGAGGCGGCCCGCGTCGTGCGCCCGCTGCATCTGCGCCTTCACGATGGACACGATGTCGTCGCGCAGCAGGCTGAGCGTGCCGTGCCACTGGCCCGGCGTCCGCCACAGCTCGCTGACGAGCAACTGGCCGAAGGCGGGGTACTCGGCGAAGAAGCCGAGCATCCCGTCCACCAGCGCGGCCAGCGCGTCCTCGGTGCCCTCCTGCTCCTGCGCCGGGCGCAACCGCGCGGCGAGCAGGTCGACGCCGTGCCGCAGCAGGGCGTCGACGAGGGCGTCCTTGCTGCCGAAGTTGTAGTAGACCGTGCCCTTCGCGACCCCGGCCTCGGCGGCGATCTCGTCCACCGTCACCGAGGCCGCGCCGCGCTCGCCGACGAGCTTCAGCGCCGCGTCGAACAGCTTCTGCTTGGTGACCCCGGTGCGACCGGGCCGGGGCGTGCTCACAGCACCAGTTCCGGCTTCAGCCGCGACGGCGTCCAGACCCGCTGCCGGTGCGCGGCGAACGTGGAGACCGCCAGCGCTCCGACGAGGTAGGCCACCAGCACCAGCGCGTCGTGGCCGACACCGCTCAGCTCGCCGCCGTACATGAGGTGGCGCAAGCCGTCCACCGCGTAGCCCATCGGCAAACCGTAGTGCAGCGGGTACAGCGGCTCCGGGATGGTCTGCCACGGGAACGTGCCGCCGGCGCTGACCAGCTGGAGGATCAGCAGCACGAGCCCGACGAACTTGCCGACCGCGCCCAGCAGCGCGTTGAGGGCGTGCAGGACCGCGACGAACGTCATCGACGTGAGGAACAGGAACGCCAGCGTGCCGACGGGGTCGCTGGGCCGGATGTCCACGACCAGCGCCACGACGGAGAACATGACGACCACCTGCGCGAGGCCGAGCAGCGCGCCGGGCAGCCAGCCGCCGACCGCGACCCGCACCGCCGACTGGCCCGAGGCCAGCGCCCGCCGCGACAGCGGTCGCAGCAGCAGGAACAGCACGAACGCGCCGATCCACGTGGCCAGCCCGAGGAAGAACGGGGCGAGGCCCGCGCCGTAGGTGCCCGCGGCGGTCTGGCTGACGCCGCGCACGTTCACCGGGTCGCCGATGGTCTTCGCGGTGGCGTCGCGGGTGGGGTCGTCCGGGTTCGGGATCTGGCCGACGCCCTCGTTGAGCCCGTCGCGCAGCTTCGTCGTGCCGTCGACGAGCTGCTGCTCGCCGTCGCGCAGCGCGGTGGCGCCGTCGCGGAGCCGCACGGCACCGGACGCGAGGATGCCCGCGCCGTCGTCCAGCCTGGTGATCGCGTCGGTCAGCGCGGGTGTCGAGGCCGCGAGCCGCGCGGCCCCGTCGGACACCTGCTCGGCGCCGTTGGCGAGCTGCCGGAGCTGGCCCGCCGCGCCCTGCACCTTGCCGTTGGCGTCGTCGACCGGCGCCTTGGCCTGACCGAGCGCCGTCAGCACCTTCTGCACGTCCTCCTCGGGCATCCCGCCCGCCCGCAGCTTCGCGGCGATGTCGCCGTTGACCTGGTCGAGACCCGTCACCAGCGCCTGCGCCTTCGCGGCGTAGTCCTCGGCGGTCGTCGCGGCGGTCGCGTTGCCGTCGGCCACCTGCTTGGCGCCGTTGGCGAGCTGCTGCGACTTGAGCGGCAGGTCCTTCGTCTGGGCCTGGAGCTGGTCCAGCCCGTTCGCCAAGGTCCCGGCGCCGTCCGCCAGCGGGGTCGCGCCGTCCACGAGCTGCTGCGTCCCGGTCAGCGCGGACTGCTGCGCGTCGGCGAGCCTGGTCGCGCCGTCGGCCGCCTCGACGGTCTTCTGCCGGATCGTCGAGAAGCCGAGCAGCAGCCGGTCCGCGGCCTCCTCGCCGATCTTGACCGACACCGACCGGCGGACCTCCGCGACGACCTGGTTCGCGATGGTGCTGCCGAGGTAGTTGTTCGCGTCGTTGGTGGTCAGCGTGATCACGCCCTGGCGCGGGGTGAAGTCGCCGGAGGACGAGAGGGCCTGCGAGAAGTCCTCGGGCAGGGTCAGCGCGAACGTGTAGGTGCCGTCGCGGACGCCCTTCTCGGCGTCGGCCTCGCCGACCTGGTGCCAGTCGAACCTGCCGCCCCTGACCAGCTCGTCGGCCACGTCGCGACCGGCGTGGACCTGGTCGGTGCCCCGGTCGGCCACGACGAGCGCGGCGGGCACGTTCTTCAGGTTCGAGTACGGGTCCTTGTTCGCGTACAGGTAGAGCGACGCGTACAGCAGCGGCACGAGCGCCAGCGCCAGCAGCGCGAGCTTGGGCAACGTGCCGGAGCTGACCCGGCGCAGTTCGTTGAGCGCCATCCGAATCGCGGTCACGCCGTCTTCTCCTGGGCTTCTTCCTCGTCGTCGACCTCGGGGGTGTTGTCCTCGCCGAGGCGCGCGGCGGTGACGTCCAGCAGCCGCGCCGAGCTGGTCGAGCAGAGCACCACGACCGAGCGCTCCGGGGTGACCAGCGCCCTGGCCAGGCCCAGCCACGTCTCCGGTGTGCCGTGGTAGCGGTCGGGGCTGTCGAGGACGAGCGCCCCGACGCCGGGCCGGGCGGCGGCCAGCTCCAGCAGCAGCGCGCACCGCAGGTCGGCGGGGACGTGCTCGAAGCGGCTGGTCGCGTGCTCCTCGGCGCCGTGCTCGACCAGCCAGTCCGCGACGGCCTTGCGGCCGCTGCGCTCGCCGATCATGGCCAGCTCCTCGCCGACGACGGTGCTCAGCTTGAGCGCGGCCTCGGGTTCGTTGACCTCGGGCGCGTCCACGAGCGCGACCCGTCCGCGCAGCTCGGAGGGGTTGTCGGTGCCGTCGAGCAGCACCGAGCCGGTGCTGGGCCGCAACCTGCCGGACAGGGCGAGGCCGAGCGCGGTGTGGCCCGCGCCGGGCTCGCCCGCGACGAGCACGAACTCGCCGGGGCCGACCCTCAGGGTGGTCGGCCGCAGCAGCGGGCCGTGCGCCCCCGTGACGCCGACGCGCTGGGCGTGGATCTCCACCATTACCTCCTTGAACTGACCGGTCAGTTCAAATAGTGGTCCGCGGGGGAGCGGCTCGCAACCGGAGGTGGTGTGACGTTCTCGGCAACCTCGCGAAACGGACGTCAGCGCAGCGCGAAGGCCGGGCGCACTTCCCACACGGTCCACAGTGGACGATAGCCCTGGCGCGGCCAGAACACCGAGGAGAGCGGGTTCGGCGGGTTGTAGTAGAGGTAGCTGCCGACCGTGCCGAGCCGTTGCAGCTCGCGGTGGGCGAACGCCATGAGCTGCTGGCCGATCCCGGTCCCGCGCGCACCCGGCAGCACGGACAGGCAGTTCACGTACCCCCAGCGGCCGTGCGGCAGCCTGGTCGACGTCCAGTTGCCCGGCTCCGACGACACGACCGCGCACTCCGCCAGCGCCACGGCGATCCCGTCCCGCTCGGCCAGCCACGCGGGCCCGCCCGACGCGAGCCGGTCGCTCAGCGTCCTGCGCTTGAGCGCGACCGCCTCCGGCCGGGCGACCGTCGAGCCGACCAGCGACGAGTAGTGCAGCTCCGCCAGCGCGAGCTGGAGCACGGCGTCCAGGTCCTTCGGCGTGGCCCTGCGGATCCGCAGCGTCGGCGGCGGACCCCCGTTCGGGTGACCCTGGTTGCGCCGGACCGCTATCACCGACAGCGGCACCATGCCGTGGTCGAGGAACGCCTTGGCCGACTCGGTGTCCCGGCTCGGCCACGTCACCACGCAGGACGAGTCCGGTCCGGCCCCGCCGACCCGCTCCACGGTCCGCCGCCACGCCCGCAGCAGCGCGTCCATCCCGCGCCCGCCCGACGCGCCGAGCAGCGGCGTCAGCTCCCACACCTCGGTCGCCGACCACAGGCGGTGCAGCGACGTCCGGTCGTACACCTGCCGCTGGAGCACGCCCGCCACGCGCGTGCCGTCCGGGAGGGCCGCGGTGAGCACGTCGCCGTCCGGCGGCTCCGGCACGGCGGGCAGCACCGGGTCGAGGGAGGCGAACCGCGCGGACTGCGCGTCCAGCAGCGCTCGACCGACCGTCATGGGGCCAGGTTACGACGTGGGGACCCCCGGACCGGGCGCCCCGCCGGTCCACCGGGACGACCGGGCCGCCGGGCGCGTCGAGCGGCTACCGCTTGCGGGTCAGGAAGATCGCCGTGCCGGGGAACAGCTTCCCGCGCAGCGGGCTCCACTGGCCCCACTCGCGGTCGTGCCCCGCGGGCCACTCGGGTTCGAGCAGGTCCACCAGCTCCAGGCCCGCGGCGGCGAGCTGCCGCACGTAGTCGCCCATCGTCCGGTGGTGCTCCACGTAGGTGGCCCTGCCCCGCTCGTCCACCTCGACGTACGGCGTCCGGTCGAAGTACGACTGCGTGACCGTGAGCCCGCCGGGGCCGGGGTCGTCCGGGAAGATCCACCTGATCGGGTGAGTCACGGCGAACACCCACGGCGCCCCCGGCCGCAGCACCCGCGACACCTCGCGCATCACCGTGCCGGAGTCCGCCACGAACGGCACCGCGCCGAACGCCGAGCAGGCCGCGTCGAACGACCCGTCCGCGAACGGCAGCTGGTCCGCCGACGCCTGGACCAGCGGTACGTCGATCCCGGTCTCGCGGTTGGCCGCGGCGGCGTGCCGCAGCATGCCCGCGGAGATGTCGAACGCGACCGCCCGCGCCCCCTGCGACGCGAGCCACCGGGCGCACGGCGCCGACCCGCAGCCGACCTCCAGCACCCGCTTGCCCGCCACGTCGCCGAGCAGCCGCGCGTCCTGCTCGCGGACCCCCTCCGGGCACCACACGAAGTCCGCCGCGCCGAGGAAGTCGCCGTGCTCGGCGTGGTAGTCGTCGGCGTCGGCGTCCCACCAGATCCGGTTGGCGGTGCGCGACTCGGCGGCGTCCACGGGCCTCTTGGCGATCCCGGTCGTGCCGAGGGTGAGTTCGGCACTGGCGTGCTGCGTGGACACACTGCTCCTAACGTGGGGGTACCGGTTTGCCCGCTGGTCGCGAAGCCGCGTACGATACCGCCTGCGTAGTGGGTTAGCTCTGCCCATGATCCAGTAGCACGAAAACTGGCCTGTGGGGGTCGGGTGTGCCCGCCGCGCGACGCACTTTGCAGGCCACCCAATCCCAATCCGTACCGGAGCCACCTACCTAATGTCCACCGACACCACCATTGTCCCGGTCGCCAAGGCGCCGAAGCAGGTCGCGATCAACGATATCGGTACGGAGGAGGACTTCCTCGCCGCTATCGACAAGACGATCAAGTACTTCAACGACGGCGACATCGTCGAGGGCACGATCGTCAAGGTCGACCGGGACGAGGTCCTGCTCGACATCGGCTACAAGACCGAGGGCGTCATCCCCTCGCGCGAGTTGTCGATCAAGCACGACGTTGACCCCAACGATGTTGTGAAGGTCGGCGACGAGGTCGAGGCCCTCGTTCTCCAGAAGGAGGACAAGGAAGGTCGGCTGATCCTCTCCAAGAAGCGCGCTCAGTACGAGCGGGCGTGGGGCACCATCGAGGCGCTCAAGGAGAAGGACGAGCCGGTCAAGGGCACCGTCATCGAGGTGGTCAAGGGTGGTCTGATCCTCGACATCGGCCTGCGCGGCTTCCTCCCCGCGTCGCTCGTCGAGATGCGCCGCGTGCGCGACCTCCAGCCCTACGTCGGCCGCGAGCTCGAAGCCAAGATCATCGAGCTGGACAAGAACCGCAACAACGTGGTCCTGTCCCGCCGCGCGTGGCTGGAGCAGACCCAGTCCGAGGTCCGCAGCGAGTTCCTCAACCAGCTCCAGAAGGGCCAGGTCCGCAAGGGCGTCGTGTCCTCGATCGTCAACTTCGGTGCCTTCGTGGACCTGGGTGGCGTGGACGGTCTGGTGCACGTCTCGGAGCTCTCCTGGAAGCACATCGACCACCCGTCCGAGGTCGTCGAGGTCGGCCAGGAGGTCGAGGTCGAGGTGCTCGACGTCGACCTGGACCGCGAGCGCGTCTCGCTGTCGCTGAAGGCGACCCAGGAAGACCCGTGGCGCCAGTTCGCCCGCACCCACGCGATCAACCAGATCGTGCCGGGCAAGGTCACCAAGCTGGTTCCGTTCGGTGCGTTCGTCCGGGTGGACGACGGCATCGAGGGCCTGGTGCACATCTCCGAGCTGGCCGAGCGGCACGTCGAGCTGCCCGAGCAGGTCGTGCAGGTGGGCTCCGACGTCCTGGTCAAGGTCATCGACATCGACCTGGAGCGCCGCCGGATCTCGCTCTCGCTCAAGCAGGCCAACGAGGCCTTCGTCGAGAACGAGGAGCAGTTCGACCCGACGCTGTACGGCATGGCCGCGCAGTACGACGACCAGGGCAACTACATCTACCC